>JAJYMR010000207.1 GCA_021786815.1 Deltaproteobacteria bacterium | reverse complement strand
TCCTGGTTCCGTTGCGGTGAATGAACCGAGGGGACTCTCAAATCTCGTGTTGGATTCACGTTTGGCGCCCGGCCCGGCGCCGTCCGGAAACCTCTGAAAGACTTCGAAGAATTTGCCCCTCCAAACTGGCACAAAGTCCTTCAACGCTATTCGGACCTGTGGCACTCTCGGGATCCCGAAACAAGGTGGCTTGCTAAGGGGCACCACTACCAGGTCTGCCGCCTTGACCTGCTCTAGTCTGCGCTGCATCTCGGCCGGCAATGTCAGTCCGGGTACAAGGTACAAACTGGTTGGTTTGCCGAACTGAGGGAACAGAAGATCTGCCGCGCCCCTGCTGTCGAGCAGGACGGCACGCCTGCCTCGCGCGAAGTCGAGCACTCGGACCCATTCTCGGGTCTTTCCCGGCGAGGCCCACAGGCCCGCAGTTGCGGCACTCCGTATATTAGTCGCCCACAACTCCTCGAGGAACAAGCCCGGGTTAATCCACGAAATGACGCCCACCATGACGATGGCCGCCGCCACGCGCCGATAAGCCGGGCCGATATCAACTGCGGCGGCGACGCCGACCAGCGGCAGGTAGGAGTAATATTCCCATGACCATCGACTGCCGAAAAACAAAGTAACAAAGGCCACGTGGAGCAGGGCGCAGGTGATGATCAGTTCATCCCTTGCCAGGAATTCCGTGAACGAGCCCTTAAGGCGCCTGCGCAGAGCGACTATCGCGGCTGCGATTAGATATACCGTTTCGAATATCCAGAAGCCCGCGACCGTTCGGAAGTAGTAAAACCAGGAACCAATCGGCTGGCGCCAGAATCGGCTTCCCGTACCCGTAAAGAAGCCGAAATGCCGATTTCGGTAGACCCTCATTCCAGTGAGCGGTAACAAGGTGTGAATCAAGGGGCCAAATCCGAAATTCAACGTGAGTATAATCGCCAGACTGCCGAAGACTATCGCAGCCGGGGCAAGAGCGTGTATCCAGGCGCTTATCCTGTCCGATGAGCGGTTACGAAGCTCGATCGCAATCAGAATAAGCAAAAGCAGTGAGCAGAAGTACCCCATGCTCGGCTTGGCAAGAACCGCGGCGGAACTGAATATTAACGCTTTCGGCCTATTCCCGCAGATCTGCTCCGCCAGTGCAGTGCATATCAGAAGTGCTTCCAGCGCGTCGGCGAAATTCGGATACGTCTCCTGCACACCGTAACCCATGCCGACGACCATGATTGCGATTCCGAATGGACCGAATCGAACGCGGGCGGCGATACGGGCGAGCGCCACCGCTATCAAGAGGTTGCATACTATCACCCACGCCTCGTATGCGCCGGGCGTGTTGCCGAGAAGACCCAGCCAGACCTGCCCGGCAAATACGGAAAGCAGTCCGTACAGATAGCCGAAGTCGATGGTCGGCCGGTATCCGTGGGAGATGAGATGATGAAGAGTCAGGTTCGCGCCCCAATCGCAAAAACCGAAGGCGTCCAGCGACATGCTGAGCGGAAGCCAGAGTATTTCGAACAACAGGATCTCAACGCTGAAAAGCGCGAAGTATTTCCAGAATGAAGCACGCTCCGAATTACCGTTCACACCCCGCCCCGCCCGGTGCCACGTCTAGCTGCTGCATGCGTTCGTTATCGAAAGGTCGGCTTGCGCCGGCTTTTCGAGGCCCCACGTTCATCCGGCTAGAGAAGCCATTCAGGATTTGGGAGGCAAGGAGCGACTGCCTTCCGCCGGTTCTTCGACCCGGGCGTTTACGGCGGCTTCGGCTGCGGCGCGCGCGAGTGCCTGCCGGTCGAAGACCATCACCAGCTTGCGCATGAAGATACCGCCCCCGGGTCGGCCATTCAGCCGTCTCGGATATGGGAAATAGACGCCGAGTGCAAACGGACCGTATGCCTTGATTATTTGCGTCACTGCGTCATAGGAGGCGACGATTCCCACGCTGACTTCGTCGTCGCGCCACGGGCCGAGCCATAGGCCATTGGAGTCGTAAACCCCCTTTCCGAGCGTCCAGTTGGCAGGTAGTAAGCCGAGTTTCTCGGCGCGAAACGGAGTGAGGCCGGAGAGGTTACGGCCGCTTGATACGTACCGCTCGGCAGCGATCAGAAGTTGCTCAAACCGTGCGCGATTGAACGCTATCTGCCAGTCGAGCGCGTGAGTATTTCTGTAGGGAGCGAGTTCTGCTGGCGGAATCCGGTAGAGAAGCACCCCGCCAACCTCGACGGGCTTGGTTCCGAGCGTTGACAGCAGAGGTTCCCACTGTGCGCGATTACGCGTATCGGCAACGATGACCGCGCTCACGTTGTGCGCCGCGAGAAAGGCCTTGAGTTGTGGGCCCGGGTCGGGAATGGCCGTCTGGGAAGCGAGCATGTCGACTATCGGCCACTTCTGAAAATCGTCAATCACGGTCGGGGCGGTGTGACCCTCGGCCATGCGGAAATACATCCCGGTCTGTGCCTGCCAGAGCATGCTGTTGCCCAAATTGCCGTAAGGCAGGATGACGACGGTTTCATCCTTCGCCAGGTATTTCCGATAAAGGCCGGTGGAGAAAAATGCCGGCGTATCCACCGGCCTGGTCCAGAAGCCCGCGCTCGGATTCGGAAGCATGAAAACAACGACTGCGGCCGCTGTGGCGAACCGGATGGCGGGCGAGCGCCGATCGTCGCTCATCCACAACGCCGCGGTCACGGCCAGTGTCAGGAACACGAAAAGCATGAACCGGTCGGGCAGCGCGTCTCTGAGCAGTGGAAAATGATGGAAAAGCCCCCACGGCATAGCCAACAACATGTGTCCGGCCACATGCAGGCGCGGTCCAAGCGAACAAACCAGGAGCACGCCGAGAAGGATCGCGAGCATCCTGCCGATGCCGGTGTTCCAGCGCGGGCGCAGGTACGAGAACGCGATCGCGGCGAGCGGAAGCGCAACGTAGGCGTCGGACTCGGGAAGGAAGGGAAAGTGCGAGGAGACGCGCTCCAGGAGCGGGTTTGCGCCGAGCAGATTGGTCGGTGTCGGTATCAGGAAGTTCACCAGATCGCAGGAGAACTCCTTGGGCGAGGCGAGCGAGCCATGCGGAAAGCCGAACGCGAAAAGATGATAGAGGTACGGTGCGGCCGCCGCCATCGCCAGCCCATAGCTCGCGCCGAGCGGCGCGAGGACGCGACGGACGCCCGATTTCCATGCATCCGGCCCGACCGCATACGCGAGTGCGAGAGCGGCCGAGCCGAATACGGCCGCAATCGCGAATATTTCGAGGGAAATGCCGAACATCGCGAACAGCAAAACGGCGGCAAGCGGAACGAAAACCCGGCTTGAGAGCCGCTCCTGGAGGAACAGCGCAACAAGCAGAACCGCCAGCGGAACCGGAAAAACGTACAAGAGAAACAGCTGCCCGAACAGGTGGCCGAGCATGTATGGCGAGAATCCAAAGATGTATCCCGCGAGCATCGAAGGCCAGTAACGGGCCGTAAAATGACGCGCGAGAAGGAACGCGCTCCATCCCGCCAGCGCCGGCGCCAGGAGCGACAGCACGTTGAAAGCTCCCACCGGACCGAGCGTGTGCGTGAGCGGCCATGCGCACAGCGCAATCAGCGGCATCGACGTCACCCAGCCGAGGTTTACTCCCGATGGGGACCAGATGATCTTGCAAAGAAACGGGTCAAGACGATGTGTGAGCGCGTAGGGCCACCACTTGAGCGCCCACATCATCAAGGACGGGTCGCGGTTGCGCCCGCCGCTACTGAATCGCGTGAAGAAATGGGGCGGACAAATTCCCCGGCCGAAGAAAACCAGCGAGAGCAGGAGATAGCCGAGCAACGCGAACACGCCCGCCCTGTCGCGCGCGCGGGCCGTCGAACGCAAGTCCGTCAACGCTTCCCGAGACTCCATCGCTCGTAGCCTTCTGGCGCGGGTCTTCAGCCTTCTCGTTCATTGGCGTGAGGTTCCAAAGGTGGCGGCTATCGAGCGTGGGCGGTGGGCGCCCCCGCGCGTCTTGAGGCGAGCGCCCGCGCCGCTTCGTCAAGGCATCGCTCGGTTGTCGCCCAGTCGATGCACGGATCGGTAATCGAGACACCGTACCTGAGTTTCTTCAGGTCGTCGGCGAGCGGCTGATTTCCCGCCTCGATATTGCTCTCGAGCATCGCGCCCATTATCGCGCCGCTGCCGTTGAGGATCTGATCGACCAGCGCGCCGAAGACCGCGGGCTGCTTGCGGTAGTCCTTGTTGGTCTGCGCGTGCGAGCAGTCAACCATCACGCGCGGCTCCAGCCCGGCGGTGCTGAGAAGTTCGACGCACTCGGAGATGCTTCGCGCGTCATAGTTCGGCTTGCGACCGCCGCGCAGCACGATGTGCGTGTCGGGATTGCCGGTGGTGCGGATGATGGCGGTTAGGCCATCCTGGTTGATGCCGAGGAAACTGTGCGGACGGCGGGCCGACTGGATCGCGTTGATCGCGACCTGGAGATTGCCTTCGGTGGAATTCTTGAACCCGACCGGCATCGAGAGCCCGCTCGCCATCTCGCGATGGGTCTGCGACTCGGTCGTTCGCGCGCCGATGGCCGACCATGAAACGAGGTCGGCGATGTACTGGGGCGTGATCGGGTCGAGCGTCTCGGTTGCCGCAGGGAGGCCGAACCGGTTGATTTCGAGCAGCAGCGAGCGCGCGATTCGCAGGCCCTCGGTGATATCGCAACTGTCGTTCATGTGCGGGTCGTTGATGAGCCCCTTCCATCCGACCGTCGTGCGGGGCTTCTCGAAATAGACTCGCATCACGACGTAAAGCTCTTCGGCAAGCGCCTGCCTGAGCCGGCTCAACCGCGCAGCGTAATCCAGCGCCGCCGCCGGGTCGTGAATCGAACACGGGCCCACCACGCACAGGAGCCTTGAATCGGCGCCCGTGATGATCTTTCGGATGGTTTCGCGGGCGTCGATCACGGTCTTCACGATCGTGTCGTCGGCTGGCAGCCGTTCCTTCAAGACCCGCGGGGCTACCAGAGGCTCGGCGGCGAGAACGTTGATGTCCTGAACTCTTTGCATCGGCGTACAGCCACTATTTTCTATCCCAAAGTCGCATGCGCTCAAATACGCAGACATGGCCGCCGACGGGGAACTTGCGGCTCGTGCCAGCCGGGCTTAGGCTGCGGAGTCGTCGCAGTCCATTGAAAAAAGCGGCCGGGAGCAGCAATACGATGCAGGGAAGCGGGCCGGCAACCACACCGGGCGCCTCGGAGCAGACAGCGGGGGACTTCGCCGGATTGCCGGCGGCCAGGAGCGCTCGCGACCGCACCGGAATTTGGAAAGCAGTCGCGGGGATGGCGGTGGCGCTTGCACTGGCGGGCGCGATTGTCTCCCTGGACATCTCGCGCGAACTCATCCATCGCACCCACTATATGGGCCATCGAATCGCCCTGCTGCGCAAGGATGTCAGCAGGCTCGAGGGCGAACTTGCGCTGAATCGGGCGCGCCTTGCCCAGGCGCGAAAGCAATTCTCCGAACAGGGCCGTATTCTGCGCGTGCTGATCGCGCCGGACGTGGCGTCTTTCACGATGGCTGGGTCGCCGCCCGCGAGCAAAGCCTCCGCGATTCTGAGCGTCAGCCACGAGATGTCGGGGGCGGTGCTGATCGCAAGAGGGCTTGAAAAGCCAGCGTCAGGGCAGTCGTATCAGGCGTGGTGGGTTTCGAAAGGCGCGCCTTCCGCAAAGGCCGCCGAATTCAGCCCCCTAGCCAACGGCACGGCGACCGTTTACCTCGGTGCGCCGCCGCAAAACGCGCACAAGGTTGAATGTGTGGTCGCCGTGGGCAATGCCGGCGAGGACTCGGCCTCGGTGACCGGGAACGCCGTGCTCAAGGCGCGGCTCGCACGCTAGAGCGCTGCGCGCGGCATTGGCTGCGAAGCTCGCCGCAGCACCCTTCTATCCGCCGGGCGAGACAACTATTCTGAACTCTCGTCCACGAAAACCGGCCGGCGCCTGGGACAGGGGCCCGCTCGATGCGGGAAAGCGCGCGGCAGGCGCGGGAGGCGCGTTGCGCGATGAGCGGAGAGGCGGTGGAGAAGTCGGAGCGGGCAGCCCGGGCAACCGGAGAAGGCTCGGCCGTCACGCGGCCACGGCCCGCTTACGGGCGTAATTTCTGGACCGTATTCGCGGCTAGCTTCGCGCTCAACTCGGCCGCCAACCTGTTCGTTCTTTTTCCACTGTTCGTTGTCGAACTCGGCGGCGGCGCAACTGCGATCGGCGCAATCGTGGGAACCGGATCGCTGGCGGCGCTGCTCGCGCGTCCGGGCGCCGGTTTCGCGATCGACAGACGCGGTCGCAAGTGGACCGCTCTCTGGTGCCTTGTGCTCGACGCGTTTGCTATCGCGCTGTACCTGCCAATCAAAGGCCTTGGATGGTCGATCTACACGGTGCGAATGGTGCACGGAGCGATTGAAGGCACCGCGCGGGTCGCGCTGTTCGCGATGGTGTACGACATCCTGCCCGAGGGCCGCCAAGGCGAGGGCATGTCTATCTTCAGCCTGTGCGGGATGGGGTCCGCGGTGTTTGGCCCGTTCCTCGGCGAGATGCTGATACGGCACACAGGGTTCGAGGGATTTTTCCTTGCGTCGGTGGCCCTGGTTGCAATCAGCGCGTTCACAACCTCGACTCTGCCCAACGACGGGCGGCTGGCGCAAAGCGCGGCGGGCGATGAAAACAACGCGGTGGTCGGCTACGGCGCGATGCTGGCCGATCGCAGGCTCAGGCCGCTCTGGATCGTGACGCTTCTGTTCTCGCTCGCGATCTCGTCGCGGGGAAGTTTTCTTGCGCCAATCGCCTACGCCAGAGGGATTCGCGATGTCGCCGTGTACTTCGCGATCTACAGCGTGACGGCGGTCGCCGCGCGGCTTGCAACCGGGCGCGTTATCGACAGGATCGGGCTTGGGCGAATGATCGTTCCGTCGCTCGTGACGCTTGGCGTGGGACTGGGGCTGGTGGCCGCCACCGGGCATGCCGGAATGCTCGATCTGGCGGCTTTTTTTGGGGGTGTCGGGCACGGATATCTGTACCCCGCGCTGAGCGGATTGGTTATCTCGCGCACGGCGGAGAACGCGATGGCGCGCTCGTCGACGATCTACACCTCGCTGTTCGATCTCGGTGCGATGGCGGGGCCGTACGTGCTTGGGATGGTCGGCGAATACGCGGGATATGGGACGGTGTTTGTCGTCGCGGGGATGTTCACGATCGCGGCGGCGGGATATTTTCTTTGCGCTGAGCCGGGTGCAATCAGGCGCAGGCTTGCCTGAGCGCCCGCCGAAGGCTAAATTAACAAGACGCCGCACATGGGACCGGCCCTCCGAAGGCTGAGTTTCGGGCTTCGAGGGGTGGTTCGTTGCGCGGCTTGTTCTTTGTGGTTATATTTGAATTGGGTTAGCAGCCCTTGGCTTACCGGTCCCGGTAAGTCGCTTTTCCAAGGAGAAAAGACGCCTAGTTGACAGTGTCAACCCGCTGCGGTACCTTTCTCCTTCGCCCCTGAAAACGGGGCTGGTCTTTGAAAACTGAATAGTAGTGCATGCCTTTAATCGGGCGGCGGGGGATCTTGAGTAGATCTTGAGTCCGTCCGAGTTTCTTTGAATTAGCGGTCGATCCCATCGGTTTCGGGCGTCTTAGCCATGCCCGGGCCGATGATGATAATGAGCTTTATTGGAGAGTTTGATCCTGGCTCAGAACGAACGCTGGCGGCGTGCCTGAGACATGCAAGTCGTGGGAGAATGTCGGGGCAACCCGGCTAGTAAACCGGCGCACGGGTGAGTAACACGTGGACAACCTGCCTTGAAGTTCGGGATAACCCGTCGAAAGACGGGCTAATACCGGGTAAGACCACGAAGGGTTCGCCCTTCGGGGTAAAAGGTGGCCTCTGCTCTTGCAAGCTATCGCTCCAAGAGGGGTCCGCGGCCTATCAGCTAGTTGGCGGGGTAATGGCCCACCAAGGCTAAGACGGGTAGCTGGTCTGAGAGGATGGTCAGCCACACTGGGACTGAGACACGGCCCAGAGTCCTACGGGATGCAGCAGTCAGGAATATTGCGCAATGGGGGAAACCCTGACGCAGCGACGCCGCGTGGGTGATGAAGGCCTTCGGGTCGTAAAGCCCTGTCGGAGGGGAAGAAAAGTTCGTTGGCTAATATCCAGCGAGCCTTTGACGGTACCCTCAAAGGAAGCACCGGCTAACTCCGTGCCAGCAGCCGCGGTAAGACGGAGGGTGCAAGCGTTGTTCGGATTGACTGGGCGTAAAGGGCGTGTAGGCGGTCGGTTAAGTAT
>JAJYMR010000386.1 GCA_021786815.1 Deltaproteobacteria bacterium | reverse complement strand
AGGGACAGGCGGTGCCGATGGAGCCGGCCGAGTTGATTCTCGGATGCGCGCGCAGACTCGGCCTTGAGCCCGCGATGGTGATCAACGAATACGGAATGACCGAACTCTGCTCGCAACTCTACGACGCTACGCCGTTCAATTCCGGCGACTCGGGCAAGCCGGCCCGACGCGCGAAGCTCGGTCCGCCGTGGCTTGGATGTACGGCCGTCGATCCGATCACGCTCAGGCCGGTTGCCCAGGGAGAGCCGGGGCTCCTTCGCTTTTTCGACCTTGCCAACGTGGGCTCGGTATCGTGCGTGCTCACGGAGGACTTCGGGCGTGTCGAGGGCGGACGGGTTTACCTCGCGGGGCGGGCTGCGATGGCGGATGCGCGCGGGTGCGCGCTTGGTATCGAGCAATTCTCCTCGCGCGAGCGCACGCGCGTGGCCGACGGCGAGGTGCGATGAGGCTCCCGGCCAGCTCCGCGCGTCTCGGCCACGACGAGAACCCCGCGTTGCCCAGGGTCGGCGAATTGCGCGCCTTGGCCGCATCGCTTGCGCGCGAGGCTGGGCGTGTACCGAAGCCGCTTAGGGTCGCGGCAAGCCTCGGGGCATTGTTCGAGCGATGGCGTCGGCGGGAGTTTCCGCCCCGAGCGCAGACGGTCGAACGGCTCGCGCACAGCTCGGGGATGTCGCGGGAGTTGCTCGATGAATCGCTCGACGCGCTGCTCGCGCCGTTTACAGCCGCGGCGCTCGACGCTTTCGCGACGCGATTGGAGGGCCGGCGGCTTGGCGTGGGCGCTTTCGTGATGCCCGCGAATGTCGCGGGCGCCGGAGTTCACGAGTTGGTCGCGGCCTTGCTCGCCGGAGCAACCGCGCTCGTGAAGGTTTCCTCGCGCGAGCCGTTTTTCTTTCCCGCGATGCTCGCTACTCTTTCCGAAATCGCGCCGGATATCGGCGCACGGGTTGCGGTCGCGGTCTTCGGCCGCGAGCGTCCCGAGCTTGCCGATGCGATGCTGGATTCGACCGACTTCGCCGTCGCGCTGGGCGATGACGAGACCATTTCGAGCTTCGACGCTCGAAAGACGTTCTTCGGCTTCGGAAGCCGCGCGAGCGGCGCTTTCGTAACCCGCCAGGCGTGCGAGCAACGCGGCGAGCATACGGCATTGGCGCTTGCGCGCGACGTTGCGATGTTCGAACAGCGCGGATGCCTGTCGCCGCATCACGTATTCGTCGAATGCGCGGACCGCGCCGGCGCGGACGGGTTCGCCGGCGCGCTGGCCAGGGCGTTATCGGCGCTCGCGCAAACCCTTGCGCCCGCGAGGCTTCCTTTTGAAGCCGCTTCCGCGATCCGGAGGGTGCGTGAAAGTGCGCGATGGCGGCGGTTGGGAGGACGCGACGTGGCGCTCTGGGAAGGCCCCGCGATGGCCTGGACGGTCGTAATGGATCCGCAGGCGCGCTTTCAGCTTTCGCCCGCATACAGAACTGTTACGATTACGCCGGTCGCCGATCTCGGTGACCTGGACGAACGGCTTGCCGCGATGCATGGAAGGCTGGAAGCGTTTTCGGTGACTGCGGGAACGTCGGCCGAGGGTGCGGCGAATCTGCTCGCTCGGCGTGGCGTGACGTGGATTTGCGAGCCGGGCTCGATACAGTCACCGCCGCTCGAATGGAGGCACGGCGGCGGAGCTTTCCTCGATTTCATCTCGGGCGCGCAGCGATGACGGAGCGAAGGCTAGAGTTCCTGCGCCACGTGGCGCAGACCTCCGACGCGCCGATTGGGCTTGAGGTGCTCGACGCGCGGGGCGCGTGGCTGCGATGCGCGGACGGGCGCAATTACCTTGATTTTATCGCCGGCATCGGCGTGAGCGCGCTCGGCCACGGCCATCCCGCGGTTCTGCGCGCACTCGAAGAGCAGGCGCGCCGGCATCTGCACGTAATGGTTTACGGCGAGTACGTGCTCGACGCGCAGGTCAGGCTCGCGCGACGGCTCGCCGAACTGCTGCCCGCGGGAATCGAGCGCGTCTATTTTACCAACAGTGGCACCGAGGCGATCGAAGGCGCGCTCAAGGCGGCGCGCAAGCTGACCGGACGTGCGGGATTCGTCGCCTTCGACGGCGCCTATCATGGCGACACGATGGCGGCGCTCGCGCTTTCGGGAAATCCGGCGTTTCGCGCTCCGTTCGAGCCGCTGCCGGGCCCCGTGCGCCATCTGCCGTACGGCGAAGCCGGTGCGCTCGACGCGATCGATTCTGAAGTCGCGGCCGTGGTTATCGAACCGGTGCAGGCCGAAGGCGGCGTAAGGATACCCGATGCGGCGTTCATGCGAGCGCTCGGCGAGCGATGCGGTCGAGTCGGAGCGCTCCTCATCTTCGACGAGGTGCTGACCGGTCTTGGAAGAACCGGACGGCTCTTTGCCCTCGAGCATTTTGGCGTCGTTCCGGACATCGTGGTTCTCGCCAAGGCGCTTGGCGGCGGGCTGCCGCTCGGCGCGTTCTGCGGGCGCGACGAAATAATCTCGGCGCTGGCGCACGATCCTCCGCTTGGCCATATCACGACCTTCGGCGGGCATCCGCTGTCCTGCGCGACCGGCCTCGCCTCGCTGGAAGTGATCGTGTCGGAGAGACTTGCCGAGCGCGCGGCGCAAACGGGACGCGAGCTGGCCGAGAGGATTCGCGGGCTCGGCGTTCCCGAGATAGCCGAGGTGCGCGGAATCGGGCTTCTGGTTGGGATCGAGTTTCACGACGCTACCTTTGCCCATCGTTTTGTCGCCGAGACTCTGGCAAACCGCGTCGTGGTCAACTGGACATTGAATGCGGATCGCGTGGTGAGGCTTGCACCGCCGCTTACGCTGGAACACGCGGACATGGAATTCGCACTCGATGCGATGGGGCGAGCGCTTGCCACGGCGCGCGAGTCGGTAAAGGATCGAGGTTGACCGGGAGCCTGTCGGAGAGGAAAAGGGGGCGTCTCGATTTGCGCAGAGACAATCTGGGTACGGCAGGGCACCAGTTTGCCAGCGAGGACGTAGCCGCGATTCAGGTGCTGCGGACCAGCGGCTCGATCGCGGTCTTCTTCCTCGTCGCCTATCTTGTGTACGATCTCTGGGGCAACCTCAGTTCCTCCTCGGTTGTCGCCTTCTACCACTGGCTCACGATCTCGGCCGCTTTTCTGTTCTTCGGCGTCACCTGGACGACGCTCTTCCGCCGTCATTGGAGGTTCTGGGTCCTCGGTTTCTCAATCCTGCTGATAACGGTCTTCATTCTGATAAGCGCAAGGACCCAGGACCCTGATTCGCGCTACGCGGCGATTCTTCTGTTCCCGGTCGCAACCGCGTCATTCGTTGATTGGGGATGGCGATGGCAGGCCCTGATGAGCGGCGTGTGTATCGCGCTTTATGCGCTCGCGCTGAACCTGGTGCCGCTTGGCGGCGACGGCTCGGCCTACCGATGGTTCGGCCTGTTTGCGGCAGTGACGCTTGCTCAGGCGACTGCCACATTCATGCAGAGCTATCGCGAGCGAATCAGGACGCAGTTGCGCCAATTGACCGACGCCGCGGCCTTGCGCGAAAGCGAGGTCGCGACCATGGCCCACGATATCCGAAGCCCGCTCGCCGCGATCGCGGGCTTTGTCGAACTGTTGCAGGACGACGACCTGAGCGCCGAGGAACGTGAGGCGCTGCTTTCGCGTATCGGTTCGACCGCCTGGAACATGGATTTGACCGTTGCCAACGTGCTCGACCTCTACCAGATCCAGGAAGGGCACCTGCCCGCCACCCGGGCGCGAATCGACCCGGACGAGGTCATTTCCGGCGCGTTCGAGCGCTGCGAGTCCCAGGCCGCGCGCAAGGGTTTGCGGCTTCGCGGCGAGTTCGCGCAGTTGCCCGAGATCCATGCCGACCCGCGCCAACTCGAGCGTGTGGCGAGAAATCTGCTCGCGCACGCGATCGGGCGGCTTGACAAAGGCGAGATCCTGCTCAGAACCCTCGCGCACGACGGCGCAATCGTTATCGAGGTCAGCGACGACGGCCCCAGTCCCACCGCGCAGCAGTTTGGCGCGATGTTCTTAAGACCGGGCCAGAGCCGCGACGCCCGTTCGAGTATCGGCCTTTACGTCACCCGCGTTATCGTGGAGTCGGCCGGCGGCAAGGTGGACGCAAAGGTCCCCGCCGGCGGTCACGGGTTGGTGCTGACTGCGCAGCTCCCGGCTTCATCGCCGCCCAAGCCTGCCGATCCGTGAGCGTGGGGGTTCATCCGTCGCGGGTGCCTCTATTGCCCGCGTCGAGGGAATGTTTTAGCGTCAGAATTGTGCCCTTGGACTCGTACGAGGCCTGCTCGCTGTTCGCGTCGCGAGCAAGCGGACCCTTCCCTGGAGCGAATGACCTGCAGAACGGCCGCCGTCGACGCTCTTCGTGAAAAGACCGCCCGGAGAATTTGAGCTCATCGCGCGGCTCGTGCGCGGACTCAGGATGAGCCGTCGCACCGTGCTTGGACCCGGTGACGATTGCGCGATCCTGGCTCCGAGCCGCTCCGCGCAACTTTTCACTATCGATTCGATGGTGGAGGACGTGCATTTTCGCCTCGGATGGGGTCCGCCGGAGAAGCTTGGGGCCAAGTCGCTCGCCGTGAATCTGAGCGACGTCGCGGCGATGGGTGGGCGGCCGGGCGCGTGCGTGGTCAACCTGGCTGTTCGTCCCGGACTCGGCCTGGGTTTCTTCGACCGGCTCTATACCGGGATGCGCGCGCTCGCCCGCGAGGCGAAGGTCGATATCGTCGGCGGTAACGTGACTCGCGCCGACAAGCTCGCAATCACGGTCGCGCTTCTTGGAGAGGCCAGCGGCGCGGTGATGCGGCGGGACACGGCGCGCCCGGGCGACGAGATTTTCGTGACCGGCACGCTGGGCGACTCGGCGGTTGGCCTGCGTATCCTTGTCGGCAAGCTCAAGGCTGCGGGAAAAACCCGCAAGGTCCTCGTCGAACGCCATCTGAACCCGACCGCGCGGCTCGCGGCGGGACTTGCGCTTGCCCGGCTTCGGCCGCACCCAGCCGCAATCGATATCAGCGACGGACTTCTCCAGGATCTCGGACACATTCTCGAGCGCAGCCGGGTCGGCGCGGAGATAGACGCTGCAAGCGTTCCCGTCTCCGCGGAATATCGGGCCGTGATGGGCGACGACCTGTCGCTCGCGCTTGGAGGCGGAGAGGATTACGAACTGTTATTCTGTCTTCGCCCGGGTCGCTCCGAGACGGAGCTTGCCAGGCGCCTTCGGGTCCCGGTACGCCGCATCGGAACCATCGTGCGCGGCCGGCGGACGGTGGTCCGCGACTCGCGCGGCGAGGCGGCTCTTCAGGTCGGCGGATGGGACCAGCTGAGGGGACGACTTTAGGCTGTTTGACACGATGCTGATCCTGCCTGTTGCGGTCGTTGCCCTTCTGATGGTAAGCGCAACGCTTGCCGCGTCGGAAACCGCCATTTTCGCGCTCGCGCGCCTTGAAGGGATACGCGAGAAACTCTCGCAGCCCGTGCGTTACGCGGTGAACCGCCTGATGCGCCGGCCGTTCGAGTCGCTGATGGTCGTGATCGGGCTCAACGAAGCCGCCAACATCTTTGCCGAATCCCTTGCCACCATCTTTCTGCTGACGCTTCTCGGGCCCAAGGGCGAATACGTCGCTCTGCCCCTGATGTTCTTCGTCGTCCTGATCTTCTGCGACATCACGCCCAAGACCTTTGCGCTCGGCTATCCCGAAGGTATCGCGCGGCTTACGGCGGGACTGCTCGCCGCGCTGACGGAAGTAATCCATCCGCTGACGCGCCATTTCACGCCGTTCGAGGAGGCGCCGCGCCTGGAGCCGGTTTCCGAGAGCGAGTTCAAGGCGCTGCTGCGCGTCAGCGAGAACCTCGGCGAGGTCGAGCCCGGCGAGCGCGCGCTGATCCATCGCGTTTTCGACTTCGGGACACGGCGCGTGTCGGAAGTGATGACGCCGCGCGAGCGGATTTTTTCAATCGACATCGAAACTCCGCCCGAGGAATTGATGCCGAGAATTGTTCACGGACACTTCTCACGCGTTCCGGTTTACCGGCGCAATCCCGACAACGTCGTCGGCATCCTGAATGCGAAAGACATGGTGATCGGCCGGCTTGAGCCTTCGCCGCCCCGAATCGAGCGGCTCATCCGGCGTCCGTACTTCATTCCGCCGGGCAAGCTGGTTGGCGAACTGTTCCAGGAGATGAGGCGCGAGCGGGTGTGGCTCGCGCTGGTGGTCGATGAATACGGCAAGCTGCTGGGACTGGTGACGGTCGAGGACCTTCTCGAAGAACTTTTCGGCGAACTTCGTGACGAGTTCGACTTCGAAGGCCCAGAACTGAGCCAGGTTGGCGAAAACGAATGGCTCGCCTCGGGCGCGATCGACGTGGCCGAACTCAATCGGCGCCTGGACGACTCGGCCGAGCTTCCGCCGCCCGGCGGCGCACGCACCCTGAGCGCGCTCATCCTGCGTCAATTGCGCCGCGTGCCGCGTGCGGGCGAGAACCTCAGAATCGGAAAATTCGAAGCGACCGTGGAACGCGTGCGCGGCGCGACTGTGGAACTGGCAAGGCTCAGACGATGCTCATAGCGGCACTAATCATTTCGGTTGCTGCGTGTATCGCCGTGCAGGCGTTTTCCGCCGCGAGCGAGATAGCGCTGGTCAGCGCCGACCAGACGAAACTCAAGGCCGAAGCGGAAGGCGGCGGTCTGGGCGCGCGTGCGCTCAGGAGATTGCTCGAGCGCCGCGATCGCCTGGTGGCATTGACGCTTACCACCAACAATCTCGCGACAGTGACGGCCGCGGTTCTGCTCACGACGTTTCTCCACGCGATCCGGCCGTCGTTTTCGCTGCTCGCGCCGTTCATACTCGCTCCGCTTACACTGCTTCTGGGCGAGGCGGTGCCGAAACTGGCGGCGCTGAGACGCCCGACGGAACTGGTGCGCGCAGCGGCGGCGCCGCTGGTCGTTCTTTCGACCGCGCTTGCGCCATTGCTTGCGGCCGAGACCGCGCTAAGCAGAGCGTTGCGCCGGCTGGTCGGCGTTCCGGCGGGCGCGAAAAGCGTGTTCCTGAGCCGTGACGACCTGGTGCTGCTCTTGCGCCGCGCCGCGTTTGCCGGCGCGGCCGAGGCGGAGACCGACGCAATTCTGCCGGTCGAGCGGCAGATGATAAGCCGCATCCTGCGCTTCACGCGCGGCGACGCGCGGCGGGCGATGGTGCCCCTGGTGCGGGTGGTCGCGGTGCCCGACGACATCGCGCTCGCCGCCGCGATCGAGACCGTGCGGCGCGAGGGTTACAGCCGCCTGCCCGTCTTTCACGAGCGGATAACCGACCTCGTGGGCGTGGTCCACGTCTTCGACCTGCTCGAGGCTCCCGATCTGGCCCGCCCGGTGCGCGACGTGATGCGCCCGGTCAGCTACTTTCCGGAATCGATGCCGCTGGACGAGGCGCTGGTCGCGGTGCAGCGCACGGGAGAGCATATCGCCGTAATCGTCGACGAATACGGTGGCGCGTCGGGAATCCTCACCGCCGAGGACATCATCGAGGAGATCGTCGGCGAGATCGAGGACGAGTACGACCTGGCCGAGAAGATTGTGCGGATCGTCAGCCGCCGCGAGCTCAGGGTTCTCGGCCGCGCGCCGGTCGGCGAACTCAACGAACGCTTCGGGCTCAAACTGCCTGAGGCGGACGAGTATGCTACCATTGGTGGGTTGGTGGTGGAACGGCTCGGGCATATCCCGAAGCCCGGCGAACAGCTCAAGGTCGGTGACGTGACGATTACGGTCCTCAGAAGCGACGAGCGCGCGGTACGGGAGGTTATGATGTATCTCGGACACGCGCTGCGCGCGGAGCACGCCCGCCGCGAATGACCGAGCATCGCATGCGCGAAATTCTCGAAAGCGTCGCCTCGGGCCGGATGACGGCCGAGGCCGCTCTCGCTCGGCTAAAGCATCTGCCGTTCGAGGATCTGGGCTTCGCCAAAATCGACCGCCATCGCGACATCCGCCGCGGCGTGCCCGAGGTCGTCTTCGGAGAGAGCAAGAGCATCGATCAGCTTGCGCAAATCGGCCGCGGTGTTGTCCGCGCGCGCATGAACCTGATCATCACGCGTCTTTCCGCGGACAAGGCGGGCGCGCTCAAGCGCAGGCTCAAGGGCCTGACATATCATCCCGAGGCGCGGCTTGCCGCCATTATCAGCGACGGCGTGCCCCGGTCGGGACATGGTGAAGTGATGGTTATCAGCGCGGGAACCTCCGACCTGCCGGTCGCCGAGGAAGCCGCGC
>JAJYMR010000163.1 GCA_021786815.1 Deltaproteobacteria bacterium | reverse complement strand
CGCCGGGTCTTGTCCGGACTGCCAGCGCATATCCAGTGAAGCGGTCCCGACGAGCGTCAGAGGCATGCCATCGGTGCGCGAGTCTTTGACACTTGGATGCTACCAATGTGTCGCCGATGGCACATGGCTGTAGCGAAGCCGGGCAGCGGAGAAACCCGAGCGCATCAAAGCGCCAGATTCAAAATGGCACAAAGGTTGCGGAGGCAACCATCCTGCGAGGGAGGGAATTACCGGGAGAGGTTCAAAGCCGTGAAACTCGCAGCGCTGGTTCGTGAGCATCGTTATGAGACCCGCGACGATGATGCGTCGCTCGGAGTATTCTCCACCATAAGGCCTTCGCGCCTGCGCTACGCGCTGAGCCGGCTTATGTGGAGGGAGCCTTCATTAGGAAGGCCAAAGCGTTCCGTCGATCGAGAGCTTCAGGAATTCTGGCCGTCGGTCGATTGAGACCGACATTCGCCACAATTTCGCCCAACGCCTGAGGGCGCGCAGAGCCCGGTCCGAGAGTCGCGGACCAGGCTCTCACATTTGCTTTCTTCGCTTCATGTTCGCCATCGCCCGCTTCGGGTTCGGCTCTTGAGCAGCGAGAAATGCGTCCGTCGCCCACCCGCGAGGCCGATGATCGAACATACAAATTTCTTTCGTTGCGGCTGAACGCAGCGTATTTGTTTCGTACGCGTCATTTCCGACCGCTCGCACCCTGGCCGTCTCGAGATGCGCTCGCGAATCAGACGTCCGATGCTCCTGTGCGGCGTGCTCCTGGCCGCATGCTCCGCGCCAACAGCGCCAAAACCCGCGCCGATGCCGACGCGCGCCGGCGGCGTCGAGATGCTTTCGATGACGGTGCCGCGCGCCTTCCACGCCGCAGCCCGGCTCGCCAACGGAAAAGTCCTGATTTGCGGAGGCACTTCAGAGGAAAACGCTGCCAACGCATTGGTGAGCGCCGAGCTTTACGAGCCCGAATCTGGCAGCTTCGTCCCGACCGGCGATATGAGCGTCGCGCGTGAGGAAGCAACCGCAACCCTGTTGCGCAATGGGACCGTCCTGATCGCGGGTGGCACCACCGGCACCGCTCTGCATACCACGCTCGCGAGCGCCGAGCTTTACGACCCGGCCACCGGCGCTTTCAGGCCGACAGGTTCGATGACGACCGCACGCCAGGATCACACCGCGACTCTCTTGCCCGACGGTCGAGTGCTGATTACGGGCGGGACGTCGGACGGTGTCCACGCGCTCGCCACGGCGGAAATCTACGACCCGGCAACGGGCAGTTTTGCTCCAGCCGGAACAATGACCGTGGCGCGAGAGGGACACACGGCGACACTCATGGACGACGGCCACGTGCTGATAGCGGGCGGTGGACATGGCGACGCGCGGGGTGGCTACACGGTTTACGCCAGCGCCGAGATCTTCGACCCGGCAACCGGCAAGTTCGCCGCTGTTCTCGGGCACATGGTTTCCGCGCGCACCGGACACGTGGCCGTTCGGCTGCGCGACGGGCGTGTGTTGCTGGCAGGCGGCAAGACCGGCAACGGCCGGGGCGAATCGTCCGCGCAGAAACTCTTTTCCCTTGCGCCGCTCGATACCGCCGAGGTCTTCGATCCGCGGACCGGAAAATTCAAAGCCGTCGGGCGGATGGCAAAGCCGCACTATCTCGCATCCGCGACTTTGCTCGACGACGGAACCGTCCTCGTCGCCGGCGGATGGAGGCTCAAGGGCCCCATCGTGGTCGGGATGCGCGTCGCGGAATTGTTCGACCCAACGACCGGAACCTTCTCGACCGTCGGGCCTCTGCAGGTCGGACGGCTCGAAGGCACGGCGACACTGCTTCACAACGGACAGGTCCTGATAGCCGGCGGGCTCGACAATCAAGGCGGGATCACCGCGACTGCGGAACTTTACGACCCCGCGACGCGCAACTTCATACCGCGCCCGTTCCAGCGCTACCAGCGCCGTCACAATTCCGCCGAGTGACGCGAAGCATCCGGCGCGCGCCCATCGCTTATCTGCCGTTGGAGCGCTGCGCGTCCGGGTTGTAGGATTTGGCACGAGGCGGCACGGGCTCTCGCCGTCCGCCTCGCCCGGTTCGGCCCGAAACCCTGACGGGGACAAGCGCCGCGATGGAGAAAACCCAAACCGAATTACCCGCCTTCACGCTCAAAGACCTCGGCGCGGTCGAACGGCGCTTTCCGACCGGACGCCATGCGCTCCTCTGCTTCGTCAAGGAAGACTGTCCGACCTGCGGGCTCACGATGCCGCTGATCGACGCCGCGTGCCGCGCCTTCGGCGCGAAACTCGACATGTGGGCGATAGGCCAGGACGCCGAGGGTAACGCGAAACTCGTCGAGAGCAACCGTTTGAGCATCCCGATGCTCGACGACTCGGCGCTTTCGGTCTCTTTCGCCTACGGAATCGAAATTGTCCCAACGATCGTGCTTGCCAGTCCCGACGGCGCGGAGTTGCGCCGCTTCGAGGGCTTCGATCGTGCCGATTGGCAAAATCTGATCGCCGAAGTGGCCCGAATCAGCGGTCTTGCCGCCCCAAAAATCGAGTGGGATTCGTACCCTGCGCAGCGCCCCGGATGCGGCTCGAAATCAGTCGAACCGGGCGTCGCCGAGCGGCTCGAGGCCGCCGCGCGCGGAGAACGGCTGACAGCGCGGCGAATCGAAATCGGTGCGCAAGACGAGTTCGAGTTCATGTTCGAACGCGGCCTGACCGACGGCCTTCCCGTCGTGCCACCGACGCCGGAACGGGTCGCCTGGATGCTAACCGGGACGCGGCGCGACCCGCGCGAAATTGTCGCCGTCCTGCCGCCGAACCTGGCGCCGGCTTCGGTTGAAAAGCTTGCGGTAAACGCCGTGATGGCGGGATGCCGTCCCGAGTATTTCCCGGTCGTGCTCGCCGCAATCGAGGCGGTCGCCACGCCCGAGTTCAATATCCATGGGGTGATGGCGACCACGTGGGGCGCAACGCCGGTCATTATCGTAAACGGTCCGATCCGGCGCCGGCTCGGGATGAACATGGGGATGATGGCGCTCGGCTATGGAAACCGCGCCAACGCGACGATCGGGCGGGCGGTCAAGCTCGCACTGCGCAATATCGGCGGCGCGCGTCCCGGCGACATCGAGCGTTCGACATTCGGTGCGATCGGCAAGTTCACCACTTGCTTCGCCGAATGGGAGGAGCGAAGCCCGTGGGAGCCGCTTCACGTCGAGCGCGGCTTCCGCAAGGATGAAAGCGTCGTCACCGTGTTAGGGCTGGAAGCAGGATCGCGCCAGATCGCCGATCAGCATTCGCGCACCGCTCACGCGCTTTGCACCTCGCTCGCGCTTGGGCTGGAAGCGTGCTGGCATCCCAAGCAGCATTTTTCCGGCGAGGTGTTGCTGGTCGTGTCTCCCGAGCACGCCGATACAATCGCGCGCGACAAATGGTCGAAGGCGCGGGTGCGCGAGCGAATCCAGCAGGCCACCGCGCGTCCTGTCCGCGAACTGCTTCCCGACCAGGAATGCGGCGAAGGGATTCCGCTCAAGGCCTTCGGCCTCGAAAATCCCACGCCCGAGCAACTCGAGCATCGTGTGCCCAAGTTCCGTAAACCCGAAGACATCAATATTATCGTTGCAGGCGGAGAAGCCGGGAAATTCTCGGCGATCTTCGCCGGATGGG
Organism: Deltaproteobacteria bacterium; assembly: GCA_021786815.1. Taxonomy (GTDB): domain Bacteria; phylum Desulfobacterota; class Binatia; order Binatales; family Binataceae; genus DTIX01. The sequence continues at coordinate 4,675 of JAJYMR010000163.1, read as the reverse complement.
TTAGCGGCCCGATTGGTTCGATCAGTGTGAGCCGCCGAATCGAGGAGGTGCCCTGATGCAGATTGTCGATCCGACCGATGAGCGCGTTCCGATAAGACGCGCGCTCGCGAAACGCTCCGGCGCGCCTGCCGGCTCGATCGCGCTTCTCGACATCTCGAAGCCACGCGGAGACGTGCTGATGAACCGGCTCGAAGAGCGGCTCCAGGCGCGGTTTCCCGGCGTCGAGGTCCGCCGTTACCGCAAGCCGACCTTCGCCAAACCCGCGCCGGAGGATCTGCGCCGCAGGATCGCGGAGGAGAACGGCTTCGTAATCGAAGCGCTCGCCGATTGAGGGTCGTGCACAACGTGCAGTGTGCACGATTCCGTATGGTTTGAAATCAATGGGCGGCCCTCGGTGGTTATCGCCTCGCACGTGTTCGAGGATGCGGCGGAAAAGCAGGCAGAGGCGCTCGGATTGCCCGAGGTCAGGCGCGTCTTCGTGCCCCATCCGATCCAGGACGCGACCGACGAAGAGATGCGCGCGAAGGCCGACGCGATCGTCGAACAACTCGTTGCCGCGCTCTCGAACTGAATTGCCGCGGCTGGCCCGCGCGCGTACCGCGATTTCGCGGACCATGCTTTGCCAATGACGGGTGCGGAGCAAAGCCGCGCTGCGCCGTCGCCATCACGCGGTGCGATTTTATCGCCAGAGCCGTCGCGGGTTGTAATCAAGGCGGTCAACTGGCTCGGCGATCTCGTGATGAGCCTGCCCGCGATGCGCGCGGTACGGCGAGCGTTTCCCTCGGCCCATCTTGCGGTTTTGGTCAAAAAGGAACTTTCCGGCTTTTTCGACGGCGCGAACTGGCTCGATGAACTGATTCCCTATTCTCTCGGCTCGGGGCTCGGCGCACTTGGCGCTCGCGCAAGGATTATCGGGCAGTTGCGCTCGCGCGGCTTCGATCTCGCGGTCGTGATGCCGAACAGCTTCGACTCCGCGCTATGGATCGCCGCGGCCGGCATTCCACGGCGCGCAGGCTATATCGCCGACTTCCGCGGCGCGATGCTCACGCACAAGGCGTATCCGCCCGCCGACGCGCTTGACGGTCATCAGGTGCGCTACTGGCTTGCGATGCTGCGCGAGACTCTCGGAATCGAAGGCGACGCGGGCGAATTCGCGCTCCGGCCCGACGAGGCCAACGTCGCAAGGATGCGCGCATGGCTCGGCGAGCGCCGAACGCGTCCCGGCGACCCTCTGATTGCGCTCGCTCCAGCGGCGGCCTACGGCCCGGCCAAGGAATGGCCCGCCGCGAAATTCGCGGCCCTTATCGACCTGCTTGCGCGGGAATTCGGTGCCGAGGCTGTCCTGGTTGGAGCGCCGTCGGAACGCGCGCGATGCGAGCAGGTGGCCGCGATGAGCCGTGCGGGCGCGATTGTCGCCGCGGGCGAGACGAGCATCGGCGAGCTGATCGCAATACTCTCGCTCACGCACGCGTTTGCAGGCAACGATTCGGGCGCGATGCATATCGCCGGGGCGCTCGGAATCCCAACGGTTGCGATCTTCGGCTCGACCAATCCGGATCGCACCGGGCCGCTTGGGCCGCGCACCCGCGTGATATTGCATCGGCTCGACTGCAGCCCCTGTCTTGCACGCACCTGCCGCTTCGGTCACTACAATTGTCTTGTGCAGGTGCAACCGGCTGAGGTGATCGATTCGCTGCGCGCGCTCGGCGCGTTCGCCTGACGCGCCTGGCGCCTGCACCGGCGACTTTCGTTTGCGATTGCCGCGCGGCCCGCGCTCGCTAACATACGGACGAGAAGCAAATCATGAAGCTAAGCGAACTTGCATCAAAACTCGGACTGGAACTGCGCGGCAACGACGCGATCGATATCTTCGCCCCGGCGCCGATCGAGGCGGCCGCGCCCGGCACCGTCATCTTCGTCGCCGCGGAGAAATATCTCCCCGCGCTCGAAAAGACCGCGGCGTCCTGCGCGGTTGTGCCGGCGGCGTTCGCGCCGCGCGCACGATGCGCGACGCTGATTAGTTCGAATCCGTATTACGATTTTGCGCGGATATTGGAAATTTTCTTCCCTCCGTATCGGCCTGCGCCCGGAATCGACTCCTCGGCCAATATCGCCTCCAGCGCAAAGATTGGCGAAGGAGCGTCGATAGGCGCGTTCGTTTCGATCGGCGCGGACGTCAGAATCGGGCGCAACGCCGTCATCCATCCCCACGCCACGATCTATCCGAACGTAACGATCGGCGACGACTTCGTTTGTCACAGCCACGCCTCGATTCGCGAGGGCGTGACGATCGGAAACCGGGTCACGCTGCTCAACGGCGTGGTTATCGGCGCGGAGGGATTCGGCTTCGGTGAGCATAACGGCGACCTCTTTAAGATTCCGCAGGTAGGAACCGTCATTATCGAGGATGATGTCGAGATCGGCGCCAACTCGACCGTCGATCGGGCCACGATGGGCGCAACGGTTCTGCACAAGGGCGTGAAACTCGATAACCTCGTTCATATCGGTCACAATTGCGAAGTCGGCGAATATTCGCGCTTTGCCGCGCACGTGGGACTTGCGGGCTCGGTCAGAGTCGGACGGTGGTGCCAGTTTGGCGGACAGTCAGGATGCGCCGACCATGCGAAGATCGGCGAACGCGTGATGGTCGTTGCGCAGTCAGGTATCCCGCACGACGTGGAAGCCGGCTCGATAATCGGTGGCACGCCCGCGGTCGATGTGCGCTTCTGGCGCCGTTACTCGGCCGCGCTCCCGCGCCTGCCCGAGTTGCTGCGCAGGATGAGAGCGCTTGAACAACAGGTACAGGAACTCGCCCGTGAAACAGGAGACTGAGCCGAGGATGCCGGGTTTTGTACGTCGGTCGATACTTGCGATTGCGCTTGCCGCCCTGTCGGCGGGAGCGTCGGGATGCATTTGGCTTGCAATCCCGAGCCTTGCCTACCAGGGTTACAAATACGAGCATCCCGACAAGACGGCGAGCAAGAGTTCAGCCTCGAAAAAGAAATCGGCGTCCTCGACGAGCCAGACGCCGCCGCAGTACCAGATCGAGTAGCGGCCCGCGCGCCCGTGTCGGACGGATGACGCGCCGGCGGGGGCTGAATCGATGCCCGATTTTCGCCTGAGGCTTTCCGCGCGACCGCCGTTTCGGCTCGATCTCACCGCCTGGGCGCTCAGACGGCGTCCGCACAACGTCGTCGATCACTTCGATAGCGGAGTTTACCGCAGAATTCTCACGCTCGGCGAAAACACTGTCGAGGTCGCCGTCGAACAGCCCGGCGTCGCGAACCGGTCTGAACTGCTCGCGACGGTATCCGGACGCGGTGTGTCGCGCGCGGTCAGCGAGCAGGTCGAGGCGATGCTTAACCGCATGCTGGGCCTCGACCGCGACCTGCGCGAATTTTACGAGCTTGCGCGTGAAGACTCGATTCTTGGGCCGATGGTGACCCGGCTTTGCGGGATGAAGCCGGTGAGATTTCCAACCAACTTCGAGGCGTTCGCCAACGCGGTCGTCTGCCAGCAAATTTCGCTCGACGCCGGACTTCATATCGTGAATCGCCTCGCCGAAAATTACGGCCGCGCGCGCTCGCAGCGCGGCGCACGGATGTTCGCTTTCCCGAACGCATCCGCGCTGGCCGACGCCGATATCGAACGGCTTCGCAAGCTTGGACTGAGCCGCGGCAAGGCGCGATACCTGGTCGGACTCGCCTCGCCGGCCGATGCCGCGCGCGGTCCCGACTTTTCCAGTATCGAGGCGCTCGACGATGACGCGGCGATGGCCGCTCTTTGCGAATTGAAGGGCGTGGGGCGATGGACCGCGGAGTACGTGATGCTGCGCGGGTTCGGCCGGATACACATCTTTCCGGGCGACGACGTGGGCGGTCGCAATGCCCTGGCGCGGCGGATGGGACTTGATCGCGATCTCGATTACGAAGGCGTGCGCGAGGCGCTCGCGCGATGGAGCCGATTCGGCGGACTCATCTATTTTCATCTCCTCGTCGATTCGCTGCTCGACAAGGGAGTCATCGCTTGAGCCATCCGGCCCGCATTCGACCGTCAAGCGACGAGATGCGATAATCCGCGCGCTCGAAACCCGCCCATCGGAGGCATCGCGGATGGAAAAGAAATTTGTCAACCCGGAGACGATTCTGGCGCCGCGCGGCTACACCCACGTGGTGACGGTCGAAGGCGCGCGCACGATGGTCTTCGTATCGGGCCAGGTTGCTGTCGACAAGGAAGGCAAGATTGTCGGCGAGGGCGATCTGAAGGCGCAGATAAAAAAGGCGGCGGAGAACCTGGTCGCGGCGCTCGCCGCAGTCGGTGCGCGGCCCGCGGATATCGTCAAGATGAACACGTATATCGTGAATTACAGGCAGCAGGATTACGCCGCGATGCGCGAGGCGCGCGCGCTTCTGTTTCCCGACGGCGATCCGCCCGCCTCGACCCTGATCGGCGTTCATTCGCTGGCGGTCGAGGGGCTGCTCGTCGAAATCGAGGCAATCGCCGCGCTTCCCTAACAGCCGTTCGACCCGCCGCGCCCCCTTCTTGCTTCGTTTGGTTGATTTGCCGACAATGTGTCGGGGGCGCGGAGGGAAACAATGCGGCACCTGTTTGGTGCGTGGCGATATTCGACTGCGGCGGCGCTCGCAATCGTCTCCGCATGCGTAATGAGAGCCGG
>JAJYMR010000414.1 GCA_021786815.1 Deltaproteobacteria bacterium | reverse complement strand
CCTGATCATCACGCGTCTTTCCGCGGACAAGGCGGGCGCGCTCAAGCGCAGGCTCAAGGGCCTGACATATCATCCCGAGGCGCGGCTTGCCGCCATTATCAGCGACGGCGTGCCCCGGTCGGGACACGGTGAAGTGATGATTATCAGCGCGGGAACCTCCGACCTGCCGGTCGCCGAGGAAGCCGCGCTTTGCGCCGAGATGTTCGGCAACAAGGTGCAAAGGCTTTACGACGTCGGCGTTGCCGGGCTGCATCGCCTGACCGCCAATCTCGACGCGATCGCGCGCGCGAGCGTGCTCATCGTGGTGGCCGGGATGGAGGGCGCGTTGCCTTCGGTGGTCGCGGGGCTGCTCGACAAGCCTGTTATCGCCGTGCCGACCAGCGTCGGCTACGGAACCGCCTTCGGCGGGATCGCCGCGCTGCTCGGGATGCTCAACACGTGTTCGAGCGGCGTGACAGTCGTAAATATCGACAACGGTTTCGGAGCGGCGCTGGCTGCGACGCTGGTCAACCGTGTAGGTCTCAACCGCAAGCAGGACTGATGGCGAAGCGCGAACTTACCAGCGGGCGCACCCGGCGGGCGCTCAAGATGGGCGAGCTCGCCTCGCAGGTCGGCACGAGCTACCTGTGGACCTCGCTTCGGGGCGCGTTCCTCGACGCGACCCGCCGCGAGAAGGAACTGCTCGAAGCGCACATCCGCAACGCGCGCCGTATCGTTGAAAGCTCGACCCAGTTGCGCGGCGCGTTCATGAAGCTGATCCAGATGCTCGCGATGCGCCGGGACCTGCTTCCGACCGAGGCGCTCGAAGTGCTGCGGACCACGCAGTCGGGCGTCGAGCCGATGGATTACCAGACCATCTCCGAGCAGGTCCGCCGCGAGCTTGGAAAATCTCCCGAGCAGCTCTACGCAAGCTTCGAGCGCACCGGCTTCGCCGCCGCCTCGCTCGGCCAGGTGCATCGCGCGCGCCTTAAGGACGGGCGCGAGGTCGCCGTCAAAATACAGTATCCGGGTATCGACAGCGCGGTTCGCGAGGACCTCCAGAACCTGAGGCTTCTGCTGAAAACCCTCGGCGGCATCGCGCGCGACGTGATGCATCAAAAGGTCGACACCGGGACCATCTACGGCGAACTCGAAGCGCGCCTCAAGGAGGAACTCGACTACCAGCTCGAGGCGCGCAACATGACCGAATTCGGCAGGCTCTTCGCCGACGACCCCGAGGTGATGATCCCCGAGCTCGTCAGGGAGTTGAGTTCGCGCCGGGTGTTGACGATGACCTATATCGACGGCTACCCGCTCACCGACGCGCTCAACCCCGAGGTGGAGCTGGAGCTGCGCCGATGGGTGGCGCACAAATGCTCGGAACTCACCTGGCGCGAGATTCTCGAATTCGGCGTGCTTCACACCGACTTTCATCCGGGCAACTACCTAATCACCCATCATCCCCGCATCGGCATCCTCGATTTCGGATCGGTGCGCCGCTTCAGCGAACCGGACCGAAAGGCCTACTTGCAGGTCGCCAGCGGAATCGTTGACGGCGACGACGCCGCGATCGGAGCGGGGATGGCGAAGCTCGGCTATATCGACCCGGACCAGGATCCGGCCCCGATGGTCGAGATAATTCATATCCTGTTCGAGCCGATGTATGCGCGACGCGGCTACGATCCCAGGGCATACGATACGGTGGCCAAGGCGCAGAAGGTCGGCGAGATCGCCTTCAAGCACAAGCTCTACAAGTCGCCCGACCACAGCGTCTTTCTGCTGCGCGCCCTTATCGGGCTCGAAGGCATAATCAGCCAGCTCGGCGTCAAGGACGACTACCGGAGCGGATTCATCCGATGCGTGGAGCGCGCGGCGGCCTCGCGCTAGGCGAGGACGAATCGGCGGCGCTGCTCGAAGCTCTGGAGCGCCACCGCGACCATCATTTCCGCCGCGTGCGAGCCCGTCGCGTCACCGGCGAGAAGGCCGCGCTCGGCTTTATCAACGAGGTCGGATTCTGCACCGCGTTCTCGCCCGGGCTCGGCGTGCCATGCCTGCGCGAGGCGATCGAGGGACGGCGCGAGCCCGCGCTGCCCGAACATATCCAGCACGACTACGCGATCGGAATGACCTGGCAGATAAAGGACACGCTCGCCGAGCGGCGCATGGCCTACTACGGCAAGGCTATCAGCGGGCGGCCGAGCTTTATCGCAACACAAATTCTCCCCGCGTTCCTGAGGCTGCGCGCCGAGCCGCGCGGCTACCTCGCGCTTTACCGCCGCGGCGAGCTAAGCCACGGCGCCAAGCTGATAATGGACGTGCTCGGGCGGCGCGGCGCGTCGGAAACCAGGGCGCTCAAGCTCTCGACCGGCCACGGCCAGCCGTCGCAGCGTGCGGCCTTCGATCGCGCGATGAAGGAACTGCAGGAGAAGTTCCTCGCGCTCAAGGTCGAGGAGCGTTACGACCCGTTCACATACGTGTGGGACACGATGGAGCATCGATGGGGCGACGCGCTCGGCCAGGCGCGCAAAATTCCCCGCGCCGAGGCGGCGCTTCTGCTTGTGAGGCGCCACTTCGAGATGGCAGCCTTCGGCAACGAACGCGCCGTGGCCCGTATCCTCGGAATCGAGGCCGCAACGGTCGAAAGCGCGGCGCGAAAGCTGGAACGCGAAGGCCTGCTCCTGCGCGGCGTCAGGCTCGCGCGAATGGCGGGCACGGTCGCGATGCTTGCGAGCTATCTCCCATGACCGCTTGAGAGCGCAGGCCGGGCGTTCTAAAAGAAACACGCGCCCAGATGACACTGGGAGCGGAAATTTTCAACTCGGAGAATCTCATGCCGCTGGATCCCCAGGCTCAACAACTGCTCGAACAACTCGCGAGCGCCGGTGCGCCGCCGCTTCACACTCTGTCGCCGGTCGAGGCGAGACAGGCGACCTCCACGATGTTCCGCGTTCCGCCCGAAAAGGAGGAGCCGGTTGCGCGAATCGAAAACCGAACCATCCCGGGACCCGCAGGTGCCATTCCGGTGCGCGTTTACACGCCTTCGGGAAGCGGGCCGTTTCCGGTCCTGGTCTATATCCACGGTGGCGGATGGGTTATCTGCGATCTCGACACGCATGACGCGGCCTGCCGCTCGCTCACGAACCGGGCCGGATGCGTCACAGTGTCGGTCGATTACCGGCTTGCGCCCGAGCACAAGTTTCCGGCCGCGGTTGAGGATTCGTACGCGGCGACGCTATGGGTGGCCGAACACGCTGCCGAATTCAACGGCGATCCGGCCAGGGTCGCCGTCGGCGGCGACAGCGCGGGAGGAAATCTCGCGGCGGTGGTCGCGCTGATGGCGCGGGATAGGGGCAAACCGAACCTGTGTTTCCAACTGCTCGTCTATCCGGCCACCGACGGCTCGCTCAGCACGGAGTCGATGCGCGCGTTCAAGGAATATTTTCTTACGCCCGAGCTCGTCCGTTACTTCTGGCACCATTACATGCGTTCCGACGCCGACCGCAAAGACCCGCTCGCGTCGCCGGCGATGGCCGGAAATTTCAAGGGCCTTGCGCCCGCGCTAATAATCACCGCCGAGTTCGATCCGCTTCGCGACGAGGGCGAGGCTTACGCTGAAAAGCTTCGCGCCGCGGGGGTGCCGGTCACGGTTACGCGCTACAACGGCATGATCCATGGGTTTTTCACGATGGCCGACGTGCTCGATCAGGGAAAGAAGGCGGTCGCCGAATCCGCGGCGGCGCTGAAAAAGGCGTTCAGCCGCTCGTAGCGCAAGAGCGCGCCGTCCTCCGGGCTAACCCCGGCGCGGCGGCGCGCTTCACCATTGCTCGTAATGAACCGAGCGGCGCTCGTATCCGGCGGCGCGAAGAAGATCGCGTAGCCTTAGCACTCCCTTGCCCACCCCGCAGATGTAAAACTGCCGGACGCGGACGTTGTCGCCGTTGACCCAGCGTTTTTGCGTCTCCTCGGCGAGACGTTCGTACAGCGCCGCGCAATCCGCGTCCGGCACGACCATCGACTCGATGCGCAGATCGCGATCATTGGCCGCCAGCCGCTCGAGTTCAGCGCGATACAGGAGCTGTTCGGGGCTTTGCGCGCCATAGAGCAGGAGCGTCGGCGCGTGTTCCTTCGCACGCGCAGCCAGATGCATCATCGGGCGGATCGGCGCGATGGCCGTGCCCTCGGCAATCAGAACCGTCTCGACCTCCGGCGCCCGTTCCATCGTGAACGTCCCGAACGGCCCGATGAAATCCAGCGTGTCGCCGACGCCGCGCTCGAACAGCCATGCGGCGCCGCGCCCGCCGGGCACGCGGTTGAAGCAAATCTCGATGACGTGTGCGTCCTCGGAGCCGGAAGCGATCGAATAGGCGCGGGTGCGCGTCTCGTCCTCAAGCGGTATCGATATCGAGATAAACTGGCCGGGTACGAACCGGAGCGCACGGCCTTCGGCGAGCCTCAGGAAAAGCGACCGGATACCGGGCGCGTGGTCGAAAATCCGCTCGACGCGCGCGCTGCGGAGGTTTCTGGCCGGCTTTTCAGGAGCGTCGCTCATGATGATTGCAACGTGCAAGGCGTACCGCGATGCGGGTACCTATTCGTCGGCGCTCTCGCTTGCGAGGTTTATGGTGTATTTCGGCACCACGATGGTGATCTCGGCGTTCGGATCCTCGACCACAGCCTGGCATCCGAGCCGCGAGGTCGGTGTAAGCCCTGGAGCCTTGTCCAGCATGTCTTCCTCCTGCTCCTCGGGCGGACTAAGTCTACCGTAGCCCTCTTTTACCACCACATGGCATGTAGTACAGGCGCAATTGCCTCCGCAGGCGTGTTCAAGATGAATTTTGTGCCCGAGCATGATGTCCAATATCGAGCCGGGACGTCCGTCGTGATGGAACGGCGCATCGGCGGGGTTGAACTCGATTACGCGTTCGGGACCGCCGTTTTCGAAGATTATGCGAAGTTTGGCCATAGAGGTTTAGGTCACAGGATATATGCGTCGATGGCTTGCGGTGAAACCTTGACCATTGGATAGGTTTTATCGTCCTTGAATTTTCGCCCTTGTTTCGCCACTATCGGTAAAACGGGGATGCGAGGAAGGCGAGCGATGGTGACTCTTACAAAGCGGCAAAAGCAGTTGGTTGACTTCTTGCAGGATTATATCAGCGAGCACGGATACGCGCCCACACTCGCTGAAGTCGGGCAGTATTTCGGGCTTTCATCGCTGGCGACAGTGCACAAGCATCTGCGCAACCTCGAGCAGAAGGGTGTGATCCGGCGCGAGCATAATCACAGCCGTGCGCTGGAGGTTGCCAACCATCGGGAGCGCCCAAACGCGTCCTATCGTGTTCCGCTGCTCGGCCAGGTCGCAGCCGGCCATCCGATAGAAGCGGTTGAATCCCAGGAAACCATCTCGGTTCCCGAGGATTTCGTCCAGCGCGACGACACTTTCTGCCTTAGGGTCAAGGGCGAATCGATGATCGAGGACGGAATTCGCGACGGCGACTATATAATCGTGGAAGGCCGCGACGTCGCGAACAATGGCGAAACGGTGGTCGCCCTTTTGGGCAACGAGGCCACGGTGAAGCGCTATTATCGCGAGATGGACGGCAAGATTCGCCTTCAGCCGGCCAACTCGGCGATGGACCCTATCTTCGTAAACGAAAGCGATCTGCGCATACGCGGCGTGGTCGTGGGCCTGATGCGGCGTTATCGATAAGCCGCGCGGGACTCACGCCGCTGCTCCTGAAAGAATAACCTACGAAACGGATTGATTCGCGTTCGTGCGATCGAACACGCGAGGTTCGCGCGCCTTCGGCCCCGGAGTGGCGCTTCGGCGCGGAGCGAGACGCCTAGTCTCCGAAGAGGCCGTCAATCCGCTCGATGATCCACGCGCTTACGTGAAGCGTCGCGCAGATCAGCGCGCATATCTCGCAGCCTCGCAACAGTTCCATCGTCCTTTTGCCTCGCGAAGCGCGCTTTTATTTACGAGTGATGGATTCGGCGGCCCGTGGTCTTGCCGCCGGCCGCTGTCTGCCGCGCACCGGTTATTGCGGCCGCACCCTGAAACTTTCGGCCGAAGGCCTTCGACGGGCTGATTCGCCTGACGATCCGGCACGGAACAGTCACCCTGAAGGACGCGCCCTGACCCGGCGCGGTTTGCACCGCGAGCTCACCGCCCAGTGCGCTGACGCTCTGATGGACCACCGCGAGGCCAAGCCCGAGACCGCGGAAGCGGCGCGCGCTGGAGCCTGAGAGCTGCTTCAAGGATTCGAAGGCGACACCGAGAAGTTCCGGATCCATCCCCGGTCCGGTATCCGTCACCTCGAGTACAAGAGTCTCGCCGCCGTTGGCCGCGCGGCCTTCCGCGAGCGAGATCACCACCTTGCCCGAGCCGGTGAATTTGATCGCGTTGGATGCGAGGTTGGCGAGAATTGTCCGCAGCGGCTTGCGAGCGCATCCGACAGTCTCCGGCGCGCCCGAGAGCGCCAGTTCGATTTCCAGGTTCTTGTTGCGGTTTGCGGCTTCGAGGGCCGGGGTCAGCTCGTCAAGCAGGTCGCGCAGGCGGAAGACTTCATGCGTACGCGCCTCCGCACCTGAGGCGGCCGTCGCGAACTCCATCACGTTTTCAACCGTCTGCGCGAGGTCGTGAACGTTGGCGTTCATCCGTTCGACTACGTCGCGCGCCTGAACGCCGACTTCCTCTGCCAAATCCTCACGAAGAATCTCCAGATAACCGAGCAGAACCTGGACCGGCGTTCGCAGTTCGTGCGCAAGATTGGCAAGCGCTTCCAGCCGGACCCCCTGATTCCAACCGCCCGAGACCGTCCCATGACGGGTGGCTTGCCCTGCTGGCGCAGGAATCGGGCGATATTGTAAGGAAGCTGCCAAAGGCCCCCCTTTTCGGTCCGGTTCCACTCTCGTTCGCCACCGCTCGGCGCAAATGCGCTACGGGCTTGCGACGCTTCACACGCTAACGAACCGGGGGGATTCGCCCAATTGGAAAACTGCTTAGAAACGTAGGGAAAAGTACCTAGTTGGATGGGAAAGATCGCTTAGGCCGCGCACGCAATTCGAGGCTATGCGGCCTTGCTTTCGGCAAACTCGGCCGCTGCCCGGAATGGCGCGATATCGACGCGGAAATCCGCACGCGGCTGCCGTCGCATGCAACTCTGCGCGACGCTACTACCGGCCGGTCCGAGCGGAGCACGGCCCGTCCGCGGCAGCGCGGGCTGCCGGATCGCTCAGGGACCGATCTATCCGGAAAGATTTTCAGGCTTCGGCGGGAACACCCACGTTCATCGCGGGCGCGAAGGCGGGCAAACGAGTTGCGGCGAACTCTTGCCGCCTAGGCCTTGTCCACGTTGGTCGGCTCGCTACTCTTCGCGGCCGGCTTGACCGCCGCGGCCTCGTCGGGTTCGTTCATCGAGCGCTTGAAGTCCCGGATCGCCTTTCCGAGCGCTCCACCGACGTCACCAAGCTTGCTCGGCCCGAAGATGATCAGGACGATCAGCAGGATGACCAGCAGATGGGTTGGCGCAAAGATATCCATAAACCTCTCCCAGGCAATCGCCTAGCAAAATACTATAACGCGCAGGCGCCGGTTGCCAACCCGCGGACGCCACGCCGGTTTCACGCGGTTTTGGCCGCCTGCGCGGCGAGGCCGCCGTTGTCCGAAGCCTCGTCGAGCCGATAGCGCTGCATTTTGCGATACAGCGTGGACAGGTGAATCCCGAGGATTTGCGCGGCCCGTTCCTTGTTTCCGTCAACCTTGGCCAGCATGCGCCGAATGTGCTCACGCTCGAGGTCCTCGAGCGTAAGGTTCACGTCGTCCATTTCCGCAGGCGCGGCGGCCGACGAGATGCGGAGCTTGTCCGGCAGATCGTGCGAGTGAATCACGTCGGTTTCAGCAAGGATCGCGGCCCGTTCGACCGTGTTTTCCAGTTCGCGCACGTTGCCCCGCCACTGGTAGTTGATAAGCGCGCGCATCGCGCCCTTCGAAAAGCGCATCCCGGAGCGCCCGAGCGATTTCTCGACCCGGATGAGGAAGTGGTTCGCCAGCAGCGGGATATCGTCCTTGCGCTCGCGCAACGGCGGAAGCGTAATCGTGATCACGTTGATGCGGTAAAGCAGCTCCTCGCGAAAGCGTCCGGCCTTGACCTCGGCCTCGAGATTGCGGTTGGTGGCGCACAGCACCCGGACGTCGAAGGCGATTGGCTCGTTCGAGCCGAGCGGATAGCATTCGCGTTCCTGCAGCGCGCGCAACAGCTTGACCTGCAGCGAAAGCGGCATATCGCCGATTTCGTCGAAGAAGACGGTGCCCTTGTCTGCCGCCTTGAGCAGGCCCACCTTGTCCTGCATCGCGCCCGTGAACGCGCCAC
>JAJYMR010000412.1 GCA_021786815.1 Deltaproteobacteria bacterium | reverse complement strand
TATCACGGTAAGGACCGCGAACTCGCGCGCCCGCGCCCGAGAGCGCTCGGCAAGACCGTCGAGCGCTGACTCGTCGGCGTTCAGAAGATCGGTCACCATCACGTGCAGCTTCCGCATCCCGGCATCGACCGACTGGTCGCGCGGGTCGGCCTTGCGAAACGCGTCAAGTATCGGCTTTGCTGCCCCCGCTAACGTATCGATACTGCGGTGCTGTCCGGCGGTATAGGCGGTCTGGGCCGCGGAATCGAGCATCTCGGCGAAGCGCCGCTGCTGGTCGAGCACGATCTGCGCGCCGTCGGGCTGGGTGCGCCCCCATTCCATCTTGTACAGCGCCTCGTTGAGCCCCTGTGCGTAGCGCAGCGCCGCGATCTCGTTGTTGTTCATCCAGTCTGGCAGCCGGCCGAACCCCAAAAATGAGAGCGCCAGTATCGGCGCCGCCACGAGCATCACGACCGGCGCCACCGCAGCAAGAAATCTGATCTTCGTGATTACCGTAATCCGCGCCATGCTCGTTTCCCTTCCGGCCGGACCCGGGCGGTCTCAGCCCCGAGCGCGTCCAGCCCGAATTCCAGCATGGGCCGCCGATACTTGGAAAGGCAACGGCGGGATGGGATGATCGGCGCGATGGAATTTGCGGACCGCCTTGTCGAGGCTTCGCGCGCAAAGGACAGCATCGCTGTGCTGGGAGTCGATCCGCAGCTCGGCGCCGAGCGCGGCTCCGGCATCCCAAACGGCTACGATCTCACGCGCTTTTGCTGCGAGATCGTCGAGGCGTGCGCCCGCTCGATAGTCGCGATAAAGCCGCAATTCGCATTTTTCGAGGCGCGCGGTCTCGACGGCATGCGCTCGCTCTCAGAGGTGATCCGTTTCGCGCGCGGGCTTGGCCTTCTGACGATCGCGGACGCCAAGCGCGGCGATATCGGCTCCACTTCGGCCGCCTACGCAGAGGCGACGCTCGGCGCGGGCGACTTCGGATGCGACGCGGTCACGGTGAATCCTTACCTCGGCAGCGACGCGCTCGCCCCGTTTATCGCAAAGGTTCGTGAGGGACGCGGGCTGTTCGTGCTGGTCAAGACGTCCAATCCGTCGTCGGGAGAGTTTCAGGACCTGCTCGCTCCCGACGCGCCGCTATGGGAAGCGGTCGCACAAAGAGTTCGCGGATGGGGCGACGACTATATCGGCAAATCGGGGCTCTCCTCGGTCGGCGCGGTGCTCGGCGCGACCTACCCGGTGCAGGCGCGGCGGGCTCGCGAGTTGATGCCGCAGTCGGTCATCCTGGTGCCGGGTTACGGCGCACAAGGCGCCTCGGCCCAGGACGCGGTCGCGTCAGCGCGGGCCGACGGAACCGGGATAATCGTGAATGCGAGCCGAAGCCTGATGTACGCCTACCTGAAAGAGCCCGGAGCAACGCCGGGCGAGGCTGCGGCGCGAGCGGCCGAGGCGATGCGTCTTGAATTGAACCGGGCACTTCGCGCAAAGAGCTAGCCCACACTATGCGGACGGTCGATTTTTATTTCGATTACTCGAGCACCAACAGTTACTTCGCGGCCTTTATGCTGCCGCAAATCTGCGCCCGCCACGGCGCGCGCGTCCGATGGCTCCCGCTCCATCTCGCCGCCCTGTTTCGCGGAACCGGCTTTGACGTGATGGCGATGACGCCGCACAAGGCGCGCTACCTTTGGCGCGACCACGCGCGCTACGCGGAATTCACCGGCCTTCCGTTTCGAAAACCTTCCCGCTTTCCGATAAAGACCGCGCTCGCGCTGCGCGCGACGCTCGCAATTCCAAGGCTCTTCGAGCCTGGCGCGAGGCTCAACGATGACTCGCTGGCTCGCTGCGAGGAGGAAATCGGGCGTTTCGCGCAGGCCTTGTTCCGCGCCTACTGGGAGCGCGACGAGGATATCGCACGGCCCGAGACGATTGCACGGGTCGCCCGCGAGGAAGGCTTCGACGGCAAGCGGCTTGCGGAGCTGGCCGATTCAGCCGCGGCGCGCGAGGCGCTCGCCTCGGTCACGCAGGTTGCGATCGAGCGCGGAGTATTCGGCGCACCGACGTTTTTCGTCGGCTACGAAATGTTCTGGGGCAAGGATCGCCTGGATTTCGTCGAGCGCCTGCTGAAGGCGCGATAGCCACGCGCTGCCTCGATAGCCCGGCCGAAGCGTGCCTACCCCCGGAAACCTCAAACCTGCCGCAATCGGGCGCGGCGGACACCCACGGCTTTGGCTGCGCCCCTACGAGCGCATCAGTTCGGCCTCGTCGGCCGCAAGCGTGGCATACACTTCGCGATCGATGGAGCGGTAGCGTTCCAACGCCTCGTCGGCCCGCTTTTCATCGCCCATTTCGCGAGCGATTTCGCGCATCTTCTTCTCGATCCAGGAAAGGTGCCAGTTTTCGTCCTCGGTGACGGCCTTCAGCACCTCAAGTGTCTCAGCGTCCACGCCGGGCAGAGTCGCATGGGCGCTGTATCGGCTCTGGGCACGCTCCTCGACCACGACCGTGAGTGCGAGAAGGTCGATAATGTTCTTCGGTATGCCGGTCCTGAGTCCAAGCCGCCGTTGATAGCCGTCGTCCACCGGGACCGGGCTACCGCCCAAATCGGCGATCCGCTTGGTCCAAAGCCACGCATGGCGCGTCTCGTCGGCCAGATGCTTGGACATCTTGAACTGGGCGTCCGGATCCTTGATGTGCGTAAGGATGTTGAACAGCAGGCGAGCTCCTCTAAGCTCCGCGTCGCGATAAAAGCTGAAAATAAGGATCTGCTTTTCCTCAGCAGACATTCCTTTTGTCTCCATTGGCTTTCTTGCTCCTGCGCCGTGGCTATCCCCAAGGCAATCGCAAATAACGCCCACGAGCTGGGTCTCAGGATAAGTAGCGAAAAAATAGCAGCTAGGGAGGCAAGCTATTTGATTCGAAACAGATGGTCAAGAAACAGGCATTTCTCGAATCCACGGGGCGGCTCGGTTGGCCCCGAGTGCCGCTTATTGTAAAAAGTACGCTGCCTTCGGAGCGATTGCGAAAGGAGGAAAGCGCGCCACGGCGCTTGAATTTGCTGGATGCCTGCAAGTCCCGACGTTTACTGGCTGGCGCTGAGACGCGTACGCGGCGTCGGACCGCGAACCTCCCGGCTGCTCCTGGAAAAGTTCGGCTCTCCCGAACGAATCTTCCAACTCGGCGAGGATGAAATCGCCTCGGTCGGCGTCTCCCGGCAGGTCGCCCGAGGCATCCGCGAGTTCGCCGACTTCGACCCACTCGAAAAGGAACTGTGCGAGCTTCCCCGTATCGGCGCAAGGCTGCTCAGATGGACCGACGACGACTACCCGCCCCATCTGCGCCATATCGCCGATCCGCCGCCCTACCTGTTCGTGCGCGGCACGGCGCCGCTTGCCGAGCCCAAGTGCGTTGCGGTCGTCGGCGCCAGGGCGGCCAGCGAGGCGGGACACCGGATGGCGCAGCGGCTCGGGCTGGAGCTTGCCGCCAAGGGATTCACTGTCGTAAGCGGGCTTGCCCGGGGAATCGACGCCGAGGCTCATCAGGGCGCTCTCGACGGCGGCGGCCGGACGCTCGCGGTGATGGGATGCGGTATCGACGTCGTCTATCCCGCCGAGCATCGCAAGCTCGCCGAAGCGATCATCGCAAACGGGGGCGCGCTCATGAGCGAGCTTCCAGTCGGCACGCAGCCTCTTGCAGAAAACTTCCCGACCCGTAACCGTATCCTTTCCGGCATCTGCCTGGGCGTCGTCGTGGTCGAAGCGGCCGAGAAAAGCGGCTCGCTGATAACCGCACGGATGGCGCTGGAGCAGGATCGGCAGGTTTTCGCGGTTCCGGGAAGTCCGCTCAGCGGCAAGACCCGCGGCAGCAACCGGCTTCTAAAGGAAGGCGCCAAGCTCGTCGAGTGCGTCGAGGACGTTATCGAGGAACTTGCGCCGCAGCTGAATCTGCCACCCGCTCCGGAATCCGGCCGTGCGGAAAAAAGATCCGGCAAATCTGTAGCTGCCATCCCGCCAGATGCCCCAGACGAGGCTAAGGCAGTCTTAAACAATCTAACTGGTGACCAGAAGCTCCACGTTGACGCGATCATCGAAAACTGCGGGCTAAGTCCCCAAATCGTGCTTAGAATTCTCCTTGATCTTGAATTAAGGGGGCTGGTTACTCAGTATCCCGGCAAGCTTTTCTCATTGTCTTAGTTAGGGCACCATTAAATGTGGACCGAGGGTATCCGGTATTTCCAGCTCCCGAGGTTCCATCCCAAGCCCAGGAAGAATCCGAACTGTGGCCAAAAACCTTGTAATCGTTGAATCGCCAGCCAAGGCCAAGACCATCAAGCGTTACCTCGGAGCGGACTACCAGGTGACGGCTTCGGTCGGTCACGTGGTCGATCTGCCCAAGAGCACGCTCGGGGTGGATGTCGAGCACGGTTTCAAGCCCGAGTATCACGTCATCCCGGGCAAATCGAAGGTTCTCGACGACATCAAAAAGGCCGCCAAGGGCAAGGACAACGTATTCCTCGCCACCGACCCGGACCGTGAAGGCGAGGCGATCGCGTGGCATATCGCAGAGCGTCTGGGAAAGATCGACGGCCGGATCCATCGCGTGCTCCTCGAGGAAATAACCCAGCCTGCCGTCAGGGCCGCCGTCCAGAACCCGAAGGATCTGGACCGCAACCTCTACGACGCCCAGCAGGCTCGGCGCGTGCTGGACCGGCTGGTCGGCTACCAGATAAGCCCACTGCTCTGGAACAAGGTCAAACGCGGTATCAGCGCCGGTCGCGTCCAGTCCGTCGCGCTCAGGGTAATCGTCGAGCGCGAAAAAGAACGCGAGGCCTTTCGTGCCGAGGAATACTGGACGCTCGACGCGAACCTGGAGGGAGCCAATCCTCCCCCGTTCAAGGCCCGGCTCTACAGCCATAAGGGCAACCGGATCGACAACAAGGCCTACAAGCTGCCCGAGCAGGAAGCCCGGCAGATTATCGCCGCCTGCGAGAAGGCACCGTTCGTCATCCGCAGTATCGAGCGCAAGGAGGTCCGGCGAAGCGCGGCACCGCCGTTCATCACTTCGCGCCTTCAGCAGGAAGCGGCCCGCAAGCTCTACTTCTCGCCCTCACGCACGATGAAAATCGCCCAGCGCCTGTACGAAGGCGTGGAACTGGGCGACGCGGGCGCCGTCGGCCTTATCACCTACATGCGAACCGACTCGCCGCGCGTATCGGACCTAGCGCTTGGGGCGGTCCGCGAGCATATCGAGAAGCGTTACGGCAAGGACTATCTGCCGGCCAAGGCGAACGTTTATCGCTCAGGCAAGGCGGCCCAGGAAGCCCACGAGGCGATACGGCCGACCGCAGTCGAACGCGACCCGGAATCGGTCGCTGCGTTCCTGAGCAAGGAAGAACTGGCGCTCTATACGCTCATTTATAATCGCTTCGTGTCGAGCCAGATGACCCCGGCGGTTTACGATCGGACCACTGTTGATATCGATTGCGCCGAGGCCGTGTTCCGGTCAACCGGACAGGTCATGAAGTTCGACGGCTTCATGCGGGTCTATATCGAGGGCCAGGACGAACCCTCCGCGGACGCTGAGGGCGAGGGCCTGCTTCCGCAGCTTTCCGAGGGCGAGCGGCTCAAGCTGCTGGGTTTCGAACCCGAGCAGCATTTCACCCAGCCGCCGCCGCGTTTCACCCAGGCGACGCTTATCAAGGAGCTCGAGGAAAAGGGCATCGGCCGTCCGTCCACCTACGCCTCGATCATGACCAGTATCCTCAACCGCGAATACGTCGAGGAGGACGCAAGCAAGCGGCTTCGCCCGACCTCGCTCGGCCGCGTGGTGAGCGATCTGCTGGTGGCGGGCTTCCCCGACATTATCGAAGCCGGATTTACGGCCAAGATGGAGCAGGAGCTCGACGAGGTCGAGGAGGGTCGCGAGAACTGGGAGCAGACACTCAAGCGCTTCTACGCGCCCTTCAGCAAGCGCCTCGGCGAGGCGGCCAAGAAGATGCCCGAGGTCAAGCGCACCGGCGTCAAGACCGATCTCAAGTGCGAACTCGACGGCGGCGACATGGTCATCAAATGGGGCCGCAATGGCGAGTTCCTCGCCTGCTCGAATTACCCGAAGTGCACCAACACCAAGGAGTTCACCCGCGACGAGCAGGGCAAGGTGGTGATCGTCGCGCGCGAGGAAACACCCGCCGAGCCGACCGAGGAAGTGTGCGAGAAATGTGGGCGTCCGATGGTGCGGCGGCGCTCGCGTTTCGGCGAATTCCTGGGATGCTCGGGATATCCCGAATGCGACGGTATCAAGCGGCTCAAAGCTGAGCCGGTCAAGACCGGCGTTGCGTGCCCCGAGTGCAAGGAAGGCGAAATCCTCGAACGCCGCAGCCGGCGCGGCAAGCTGTTCTTCGGATGCGGCCGTTATCCGAAGTGCAAGTTCGCGAGTTGGGACAAAGTCGTCCCGCGCCCGTGCCCCACTTGCGGCTCGCCCTACCTGGTGGAAAAAGTTACCAAGCGCGAGGGCGCGCGATGGCAGTGCCCGAAGGCGGAATGCGATTATCGCATGCCTGCCGAGGAAACCTCGCCGGCTGGACGAACCGCCGAGAACCAGCCGGGCGCCTGACGGTCCCGTCCGCGGCCATCCCGGGAGTCTGACGGCAGCGCGAAATTCGCGATGGGTGCCCCTTTGGTCAGCCTAATCGGCGCGGGCCTCGCCGGAAGCGAGGCCGCTTTCCAACTTGCCCAGCGCGGTGTCAAGGTGCGGCTTTTCGAGATGCGCCCGGCGCGGATGACCGAGGCGCACAAGACCGGCCTTTTCGCGGAACTGGTATGCTCGAACTCGCTGCGCAACGTCTCGATTGAGACCGCAGTTGGCGTGCTGAAGGAGGAAATGCGGCGGCTCGGTTCGCTGGTTATCTCCGCCGCCGACAGCGCGCGCGTTCCCGCCGGAGCGGCGCTTGCCGTCGACCGCGAAAAGTTTGCCGGTGAAGTCACGCGCGCGCTCGAGACCAATCCGCACATCGAAATCGTTCGCGAGGAAGCGACGGCGATTCCCGACGGTCCCACGATAATCGCATCCGGACCGCTCACCAGTGCCGCGCTCGGCGCCGAACTCGAACGCCTCATCGGCCCGCGCAACCTGTACTTCTATGACGCGATCGCGCCTATCGTGATGCGCGAGTCGCTCGACATGACGCAGGCCTTCTTCGCCTCGCGCTACGGCAAGGGCGGCGACGACTATATCAACTGCCCGATGGACGAGCGCGAGTACGAGGCTTTCGTCGACGCGGTGCTAGGGGCGGAAAAAGTCGCGCTTCATCCGTTCGAGAAACCGGTCTATTTCGAAGGATGCATGCCGATCGAGGAGATGGCGCGCCGCGGACGCGACACGCTCGCCTTCGGCCCGATGAAGCCGGTCGGAATCATCGATCCCCGCACCGGACGTCGGCCTTTCGCCGTCGTGCAATTGCGCCAGGACGACAGTGACGGCCGCCTTTACAACATGGTCGGCTTCCAGACCAAGATGACCTACCCGGAACAGCGCCGAGTCCTCAGGATGATTCCGGGGCTAGAGCATGCTGAGTTCGTGCGCCTCGGCTCGCTCCATCGCAACACCTTTATCGATTCGCCGCGACTGCTCCGCCCGACGCTTCAATTGCGCTCGCGCGATAACCTGTTCCTCGCGGGGCAGATGATCGGGGTCGAGGGATACGTCGAGTCGGCCGCGATGGGCCTTCTCGCGGCGATAAACGCTGCACGCTTCGTTGCGGGAGGCACGATTCCGATTCCTCCGCGCGAAACCGCGCTCGGCTCGCTGGTCGCGTACGTTACCGATCCGGCGCGCATCAATTTCCAGCCGATGAATGCAAACTACGGCCTGATGCCCGAGCCGGACGGGCGCTTGCGTGGCCGGGAGAAGAAAATCCGGATGGGTGAGCGTGCGCTCGAATCGCTCGATCGATGGATCGCCGAAGGCGCCGTCGAGCCAGTCACGCCCGTTTCCGCGTCAATCGGCGTATCGCGCGCGCCGGTGCGTTCTTCGGAGATGGGGTGAAGCTCGCCGCGTTCGATATCGGCACCAATACCGTGCTGATGCTCGCGGTCGAGGTCCTGCCCGACCGTAGCGTCCGCCGGCTCCTCGATCTTGCCAGGATCACACGGCTTGGCCGCGGCGTGGACAAAAACGGCGCGCTCGATTCCGATTCCGCACGCCGCACGATTGACGCGATAGCGGACTTTGCCGATGCGGCGCGAAAAGCCGGCGTGGAAAAATTCGTCGCAGTGGCGACCAGCGCGCTTCGTGACGCATGCAACGGCGAATCGTTTATCGCCGAGGTCAAAAGCCGCACCGGCGTCACCCTCGAAGTAATCTCGGGACGCGTCGAGGCCGAACTGTCCCATC
>JAJYMR010000290.1 GCA_021786815.1 Deltaproteobacteria bacterium | reverse complement strand
GTTTTTCTGTGCGTCGTCGACGAGCGCCTGGAGCGCTTCGCGCTCGGGTGCAAACCAGTAGCCGTAATAGACCATCTCGGCGTAGCGCGGGACGAGCGAGTCGCGCAGATGCATCACTTCGCGATCGAGCGTAAGTTGCTCGACCGCGCGATGCCCGTGCAGGAGCATCGTGACGCCCGGCGTTTCATACACGCCGCGCGATTTGATGCCGACGTAGCGGTTCTCGACCATGTCCACGCGACCGACGCCGTGGCGGCCGGCGATCTGGTTGGCCCGTTCAATCAGCGCGGCGGGCGAAAGCCGTTCGCCGTTTATCGCAACCGGATTTCCGCGTTCGTATTCGATTTCGACGTACTCCGGCTCGGCGGGCGCGTTTTCGGGGGCGACCGTCAGGCGGAACATGTCGTTGTAGGGCTCGCGCCACGGGTCTTCGAGGATTCCGCCCTCGTAGCTGATGTGCACGAGATTGCGATCCATCGAGTACGGCTTTTCGGCCGTGACCGGCACCGGGATTTTCTTCTCGTTCGCGTAGGCGAGCATGTCGGCGCGGCCCTTGAAAGGCCACGCCGGATGGCGCCAGGGCGCGATAATCCGAAGCTCGGGCGCAAGCCGGGCAAAGG
The DNA here is from genome assembly GCA_021786815.1 of Deltaproteobacteria bacterium. GTDB lineage: Bacteria > Desulfobacterota > Binatia > Binatales > Binataceae > DTIX01. The sequence continues at coordinate 7,817 of JAJYMR010000290.1, read as the reverse complement.
TAAGCTCGAAGCGCACCTGGTCGTTGCCCTTGCCGGTCGCGCCATGGGCGACGGCGTCGGCGCCTTCGGCGCGCGCGATCTCGGCCTGCTTTTTCGCGATGACCGGGCGCGCGATCGAGGTGCCGAGCAGGTAATAGCCCTCGTAGATCGCGTTCGCGCGCATCATCGGAAACACGAAGTCGCGCGCGAACTCCTCGCGCAGGTCGGCCAGATGGAGCTTGCTCGCTCCGGTGCCGAGCGCCTTCGCCTCGAGTCCTTCGGTCTCCTCGGCCTGCCCGACGTCGGCGCAGAACGCGACCACCTCGCATCCGAACTCGTCCTTGAGCCAGCGCAGGATTACCGAGGTATCGAGCCCGCCCGAGTAGGCGAGCACCACTTTGTTGATTTTCTCCGTAGCCACAATCTCAACCGCGCCCGCGATTCATCGCGCCGGCGCCATCACTGAGAGTATTTCCGGTTTGACCAGCCACACCATCACGGCCTTCTGCGCGTGCAGCCGGTTCTCGGCCTGGTCGAGCACGACGGACTGCGCGCCGTCGATCGCGTCGTCGGTGATTTCCTCGCCGCGATGGGCCGGCAGGCAGTGCATCACCAGCGCGTCGCGCCGCGCATGCTTGAGCAGTTCGCGGTTTACCTGGAAGCCCTTGAAATCGCGCCTGCGTTTGGCCGATTCCTTCTCCTGGCCCATCGAGGTCCACGTGTCGGTGTAAACCGCGTCCACATCTTTCACGGCTTCGACAGGATCGTTGGTGAGAATACCAAGCTCCTCGCGCCGCATCCGCTCGACGAAACTCTTTTGCGGCTCGTAGCCGGACGGGCACGCGATGCGAAGTTCGAAGCCCGCGAGCGCGGCCGCCTCGATCCAGCTCTGCGCCATGTTGAAACCGTCGCCCACGAACGCGACGCGAAGCTTTTTGAGAGCGGGTCCGCGATGCTCCCTTAGGGTCAGCAGGTCGGCGAGCAACTGGCACGGATGAAGCAGATCGGTGAGCCCGTTTATCACCGGCACGGAAGCTTCGCGCGCAAGCTCGACGCATGTCTCATGCGCGAAGGTACGAATCATAATCAGATCGACCCATCGCGACAGGTTGCGCGCGACATCCTTGACCGATTCGCGCTCGCCGATTCCGATATCCTGCGGCGCAACGTAGATTGCGTGCCCGCCGAGCTGCGCCATCCCGGTCTCGAACGTCATCCGGGTGCGCAGCGAAGGCTTCTGAAACAGCATCGCGAGCGTCCTGCCGCGCAGCAGCGGATGCTCGAAGCCGGCCTTGTTCTCACCCTTGAGCCGCGCCGCCAGCGCAAGCAGGTTGTCAAGCTCGCCGGGCGTGAGCGAGGAGAGATCGAGAAAGTCGCGCTTCATCGCGTTACGATCGCATCACCTTTGCGCGCGGCCTCACGCGCGCGGTACCGGCGTTGATTCAAGCACGCGCTCGATTATCGAAAGTCCGGCGTCAGCCTCTTCGCGCGTGAGGTTGAGCGGCGGCAGGAGCCTGAGCACATTGCCCGCGGTGCCGTTGACCAGCAGATGCTCGCGCAGGCAGGCGTCCACGACAGGCCGCGCCTCGTGCCTGAGAACCACGCCGATTATCATTCCGCGTCCCCGGACTTCGGCCACCCGCGAGAATTTTGTCGCGATATCCCTGAGCCGTTCCATCATGTAGCCGCCGACCTCGGCCGCGTTCTCCACGATGCGCTCCTCTTCGAGAGCGTCGAGCACGGCGAGCGACGCCGCGCACGCGATCGGATTTCCGCCGAAGGTGGTGCCGTGGCTTCCCGGCGTAAACGCGCTCGCGATTTCCTCGCGCGCGACCATCGCGCCGATCGGCACGCCTCCTCCGAGCGCCTTGGCAAGCGTCGCGATGTCCGGCTTGATTCCCGAATGCTCGTGCCCGAAGAACCGTCCGGTGCGGCCCACTCCCACCTGCACCTCGTCGAGGATGAGCAGGAGCTTTCGGCGATCGCAGAGTTCGCGCACTTCCTTGAGGAAATCGGGATGCGGGACGACGACGCCGCCCTCACCCTGGATCGGTTCGAGCATGATCGCGACCGTCTCGGGCCCGATGGCGCGCTCGATGGCCTTGACGTCGTTGAATGGAACCAGCTTGAACCCGGGAACGAGCGGCTGGAACCCCTGATGGTATTTTTCCTGGCCGGTCGCGGTCAGGGTCGCAAGCGTGCGTCCGTGGAAGGAGCCGAGCGTCGCGATTATCTCGAAACGGCCGCCGCCGTCGCGATGGCCCCATCGGCGGGCCAGCTTTATCGCGGCTTCGTTGGCCTCCGCGCCGGAGTTGCCCAGAAACACGCGTCCGTTGCCGAAAAGGGTCGAAAGCCGCTCGACCAGCCGCGCCATCGGCTCGGTGTGGAACACGTTTGAGACGTGCGTCAGCTTCTCGGCCTGCTCCTTGATCGCGCGCACGACGCGCGGATGGCCGTGGCCGAGGCTGGTTACCGCAAGCCCGCAGAAGAAGTCGAGGTATCGCTTTCCGTCGGCGTCGTAGAGGTACGCCCCATGGCCGCGCACGAACGCAATCGGCAGGCATCCGTAGATGTCGACCATGTGGCGATGGGCAAGCTGGACGATCTCGCTGTTGTTCATTCTTTTCCGACCCCGGTTGCCCCGCTCTTCTCAGCCGCGTCCACCGCGGCTTTCCGAGCCCAGGTCCGCAACCCGCGCGCTCGACTGTACCACTTCGGTTCCGACCCCCGAACGGGTGAAGATTTCCAGTAAAACCGCATGACGCACGCGCCCGTCAAGTATATGGGTCTTGCCCACGCCGGCGCGCAGCGCGTCGATGCAGCATTCGACCTTCGGGATCATCCCTTCGTGGATTACGCCGCGCGAGATGAGGCGGCGGGCCTGCGCGGCATCGAGCGTCGAGATGAGCTTGCCGTCCTTGTCCTTCACGCCTTCGACGTCGCTCAGCAGGATCAGCTTTTCGGCCTTGAGCGCGGCCGCGATCTTGCCGGCCGCCACGTCGGCGTTGATGTTGTAGGTCTGGCCGTCGCGTCCCACTCCGGTTGGCGCGACCACGGGGATGAACTCGGCCGCGTCAAGGGTGCGGAGCACTGCGGGATTGATCTCGACCACCTCGCCCACCAGGCCCACGTCCACGCGCGTCTTGCGGCCCGAGCCGTCGCTGACGACCATCCGCATCTTGCGCGAGACGATAAGATCGCCGTCCTTGCCCGAAAGTCCGACGGCGCGGCCGCCCTGGCGCGAAATCATCGTGACGATTTCCTTGTTGATGCGCTGCAGGACCATCTCGGCCGCTTCCATCGTGGGCGCGTCCGTCACCCGCATTCCGCGCACGAAGCGCGATTTCAGCCCGAGCTTCGTCACCAGTTCGGAGATCTGCGGGCCGCCGCCGTGAACGATTACCGGGTTGATCCCGACATGCTCGAGCAGCACGACGTCCTGCGCGAAGCTCTCGCGCAGTTCCTCGGACTGCATCGCGTGGCCGCCGTACTTGATTACGAAGGTTTTGCCGCGAAAGCGCCTGATATAGGGAAGCGCTTCGACCAGCACCTGCGCTCGCTCAATCGGATCCTGCACGTGTCCTCCCGGTTCGTCTCGGGACAAAGTCAGCGGAAAGCCGGCGCGGGCCGCACGGGCGATACCCTGAGCGGTCGAGCCTGCCCCCGGCGTCGGGTTTCTCTATAGGATATACCGCGAGAGATCCTCATCCTTGAGGATCGGGTCAAGCCGGCTGTGGACGTATTCGCGGTCGATCGTGACTTCACGGGCCGTGAGTTCCGGCGCCGTGAACGAGATCTCTTCGAGCACCCGTTCGAGCACCGTATGCAGCCTGCGCGCGCCGATATTCTCCGAACGCGAGTTGACCGCGGCCGCAATCTCGGCGAGCGCCGCAACCGCGTCGTCCGTGAACTTCAGATGGACGTGCTCGGTCTCCATCAGCGCCACGTACTGCCTGGTGAGTGCATTTTCGGGTTCCGTAAGAATCCGAATAAAGTCCTCGCGAGTCAAGGCTCCAAGCTCGACCCGGATCGGGAACCGGCCCTGGAACTCGGGAATCAGGTCCGACGGCTTGGTGGTATGAAACGCGCCGGAGGCGACGAACAGGATATGGTCGGTGCGCACCGCGCCGTACTTGGTATTGACGGTCGAACCCTCGACGATCGGAAGCAGATCGCGCTGCACGCCTTCGCGCGCCACGTCGGGACCGTGAGTGGCGTCGTGGCCGGCGATTTTGTCGATCTCGTCGATGAAGACGATGCCTGACTGCTCGGTACGCGCGATCGCCTCGCGGGTCACATTTTCCATATCCACCAGGCGCGCCGCTTCTTCCTGGGTGAGGATTTCCAGCGCCTCGGGAATCTTGACCTTGCGCCGATGGGTCTTGCGCGGCATGAACTGGCTCATCAGGTCCTTCATGTTGAAGCCCATCTCTTCCATCCCCTGAGGGGTGAACACCTCGACCGTCGGCATCGCCTGCGAGGTCACCTCGAGTTCGACCTCGCGGTCGTCCAGATGACCCTGGCGAAGCAGCTTACGGAGCTTCTCGCGCGTCTCCTTGTGCGACTGATCGTCGTCGGCGGGCTCGATACGACCTTCGGGCGAGATGGCGGCAGGCCGCCGCGTAGTGGTCGGGACCGGAAACAACATGTCGAGCAGGCGCTCCTCGGCCGCCTCCTGCGCCCGCGCGGTCACGTGCTGGCGTTCCTCCTCGCGCACCATCTTGATTGCGACTTCGGTCAGGTCACGGATCATCGATTCGACGTCGCGCCCGACGTATCCGACCTCGGTGTAACGCGAGGCTTCCACTTTGAGGAACGGCGCCTGGGCGAGACGGGCAAGCCGGCGCGCAATCTCGGTCTTGCCGACGCCGGTGGGGCCGATCATCAGGATGTTCTTGGGTGCGATCTCGTCGCGCAACTCGGGCGCGACGTTCTGCCGCCGCCATCGGTTGCGCAGCGCTATTGCAACCGCGCGCTTCGCTTCGTGCTGGCCGACAATGTATCGGTCGAGCTCCGAGACAATCTCGCGCGGAGTCATGACCTGGGGTGGTCCGTTCAATTCTGCCATCGTCAAGCGCCTAATCCATGGTACAGGCCGCGCCGAGCGGGGGCGCGAGCCCTAAAGTTCCTCGACCACAAACTGATCGTTCGTATATACGCAGATTTCCGAGGCTATTTTCATCGCGCCTTCGGCGATGTCCCTCGCCGTCATCGAGGGCGCATGGCGCACCAGCGCGCGGGCGGCCGAAAGCGCGAAGTTTCCGCCCGAGCCGATCGCCAGGATGCCGTCGTCGGGCTCGATCAGGTCGCCCGCGCCGGAAATCAGAAGCGAGCTCTCCGTGTCCGCAACTATCAGCATCGCTTCGAGCCTTCGGAGCACTCTGTCTGTGCGCCAGTCGCGCGCCATCTCGACCGCGGCGCGCCTCAGCACTCCATTATACTCCTGGAGCTTGCCTTCGAACTTGTCGAACAGCGTGATCGCGTCGGCGGTCGAGCCCGCGAAACCGGCGAGCACGGTGTCATTGCGCAAGCGTCGCACCTTGCGCGCGCCGCGCTTCATGATGGTCGGGCCCATGCTGACCTGTCCGTCGCCGGCCAGGACGACATGTCCTGCGTGCCTGACGCTCAAGATAGTTGTCCCGTGCATTTTTTCCATTTCAGGCTCGCGGATGGGCACGGCGATAGACCTCTTTCAGATGTTTCACGGTCACGTGAGTGTACCTCTGGGTGGTCGCAAGGCTCGTATGACCGAGCATCTCCTGGATGGAGCGCAGGTCAGCTCCGTTGCCGAGCATATGGGTGGCAAAGCAATGGCGCAGGCCGTGCGGCGTGATCGACGAGGCCACGCCCGCGCGGACGAGCCGGTTCGCAAGGAGCTTTTCGACGCTCCTGGTGGTCAGTCTTCCTCCGCGCAGGTTGGTGATTACCGGGCCGTCGGGCTCCCACGCGACCGGCATCGCCCGCCGCCACGCTGCGAGCGCCTGCATCGCGGGCTCGCCAATCGGCACGACGCGGTCCTTGTTTCCCTTTCCGCCACGGATCGTGAGCATCCCGGTGTCTTCGTCGATATCGCGCCAGTTGAGGCCGACCAATTCGCTTACGCGCAGCCCCGACGAATAAAGAGCCTCCATGATCGCGCGATCGCGAATCGCGGCGGGCGAGTCCTTGTCTCGGTCGAAATCGATAAGCCGCTCGACCTCGGAGGGCTGCAAAATCGCCGGAAGCCTCCGCTCCAATTTGGGCGAGCGCAGCGTTCTGGCTGGGCTTGCCTCGCCGGTCGTGCCCTCGCGGTAGCGGAAAAACGCCTTGATTGCGCTAAGCCGCCGCTGGACCGTGGCGCGGCTCGCGGTCTTCATCAGATGGGCAAGGTAGAGCCGGACGTGCTCGGCCGTGATAAGCGAAACGTCCACTTCCCCGTCGCGCTCAGCGCTCGGCATCGTGAGCAGAAAACTCCGGAAATCGGCAAGGTCGCGGCCATAGCCGGCTACCGTATTTCGTGAGGCCCTCGACGCTTTGGTCAACGCCTGGGTGAAAGCCTCTATCCGCGGTTGCATCGCCTCGTGCATCGTGGGTCCAATCGTTATGCTACGTTTTATGCTATCAGCGGTGTTTCCGGTGCAAAAGTACGCTTCGTAAGCCGGCCACCGAGTATCTGCGAAATCGTGCCGGAGACGAGGCACATGAATTGCTGGCACTGTGGGCGTATCGTAGAGGTCGGCGAGCGAGTCGGTTTTCGCGACTACTGTCCAGGATGCGACCGTCCGCTTCACGTATGCAGAAATTGCAGGTTTCACGACCCCACCTTCAACAACCAGTGTCGCGAGCCGATGGCCGAGCGGGTGGTCGACAAGGAACGGGGAAATTTCTGCGAGTACTTCGCTCCGGCCGGCGAAAGCCGTGCGTCCACGGGAGCGTCGGCGCGCTCCGCAAACCGCGCCGCGTTGGACAATCTCTTCAAGAAAAAAGGCTGAAAATCCCGGGCCTCGAATCCCGATGCCTCGGAGCTGAAGAATGGGCGTGCAGACCAAGCCGCAAGTCGCCGCGATAGTGCTTGCCGCGGGCCTGGGAACGCGGATGCGCTCGGAGCGGGCAAAGGTGCTGCACGAGCTCGCGGGCGAGCCGATGCTCGCGCGCGTATTGCGAACCGCGGGCACGCTTAATCCCCAGCCGATGGTGGTCGTGCTCGGCCATCAGGCGGACGCCGCAAAGGACGCGGTTCGCCGATACTGCCCGACACTCGACGTGTCGTTCGCACTTCAGCCGACGCAGCGCGGCACGGGAGACGCGGCGCGATACGGGCTTGGCGCGATACCGGCGGACTTCCGGGGCGACGTACTGATTCTCTACGGCGACCTGCCGATGGTCAGCGCCGCAACGCTCGAGGCCTTCCTCGGCGCGCATCGCGAAGCCGCCTCGAAGCTCTCGTTCATAACCGTACAGTTGGCGGAGGGCGGCTCTTACGGGCGCGTCGTGCGCGACGGAAACGGCCAGATCACGGCTATCGTCGAGGCGCGCGACGCGAGCGCCGAGCAGCGGGCGATAACGGAAATCAATACCGGGGTTTACCTGGTCGAGGCGGCCCTGATGCGCAACGCGCTTGCGGAAATTACCGCGGACAACGCGCAGGGCGAATACTATCTCACCGACCTCGTCGGCATAGCTCGAAAACGCGGTGTGCGTGTGCTCGGATGGCGAGCCGAGCGGGCCGAGGAATTCGCGGGGGTCAACTCCCGCGAGGAGCTGGCACAGATGGAAGCGCGGATTCGTGAGACGGTCAATCAGAGGCTGATGGCGGCGGGCGTAACGCTCGTCGATCCGGCCACGGCCTATATCTCCGA
>JAJYMR010000309.1 GCA_021786815.1 Deltaproteobacteria bacterium | reverse complement strand
GGGCAGGATGGCGGTCTCGAACATGCCGATGGGCCGCGGCGCGGCGCGTCCGATGCCGCTCGACAGGCCGATTATCGAAACCGCTTTCGACCGCCTGTATGAGGGTAACGACGCGATGAGCCGCGCGTATCGCGAAGGACGCGAAGCGCGCCGGCGCCTGATGGCCGAACTAAGACAGGACATGATGCAGGCGAACGCGGGCGCGCCGTCGCCCGTCGGCTTCCCTGGCGACGCCGAGCGGCTGGCGGGTCTGATCCGGCGCGACTCGACGATTCGCGTGGCATTCGTCGGGCTTGGTGGATGGGACACGCACGTCAACCAGGGCGGGGCGGCAGGCCAACTCGCGGGCCATCTGAAACCGCTCGCCGAGGGGCTTGCGACTTTCGCACGCTCGCTAAACGGTGCGTACGGCGAAACCGTCGTGCTCGTGATTTCCGAATTCGGCCGCACTATGCATCAGAACGGCAACGGTGGCACCGATCACGGACATGGAAACGTGATGTGGGTGATGGGCGGCCCGGTCAAAGGCGCAAAGGTGTACGGCCGATGGCCGGGGCTCTCGAACGCCGAGCTTTACCAGGAGCGCGATCTCGCAATCACGACCGACTTCCGCGAAGTCATCGCGACCGTGCTCGGATCGCATCTCGGGCTAAGCCACGCGCAAATCGATCGCGTGCTTCCCGGCCGTCCGCGTCCGAGCGGCAACACAAACGGCCTTATCCGCGTGTGAGTTTGCGCCGTCGCCGCTTCAGGCAACGTCGCGGATTCGCACTTCGGCGGGCAGATGCGGCCTCAGATCGTCGAGCGTGAAAAGCCGCTCGACGCTGTGAACGCCGATCGGATTTCGCGACTTGAGCCGCTCGACCAGCGCGTCGAGAAACGCGCGGGTGCATAGCGCGGTCGTCAGGTAATCGCCCTCACCTTCGGTCGTCCGCGCGGCAAGCCGCCGGCCGTCGCGCCCGTAAACGGCAACCCACTGGCGCATCGGCTCTTTCGTCGCGCGCGCCGGACCTCCGTTGCCGCTCACGAACAGCACACGCGGCAGAAGTCGAATCATCCGCGACGCGCGAAGTGCTCCGATTGCGCCGTTCACGAATCGCTCCGAAAAACCGACGTAGATGCCCGCGTCGATCTCGGGCGCGAGCCCTTGCAGGATGTCGCGTTCTCCGATCGCCGCCGAGACGCATCGCCGCGCTCCGACCGGCGCGGTGAACGGAATCACTCGTGCCGGCTCGAACGGAAGACGGGTCATCGCGGCGTACGCGAACTCCTTGCCCTGGCGTCCGCTCGCGCCCCGCGCCGAGAAACACATCGCGACTTCAAGCCGCGCCGCTTCTGGATTGCGCGCGAGCAGTTCCCTGGCGATCAACGCTTGCAGGCCGAGCGGAGCGAGCCCCGCGTGAACGATCGCAAGCCCGTTTCCCTTGATCGAGCCGTGCCCGCCCGGCGGCAGCACCGCGCTCGAAACATTGATGGTGCGCGCGCCGGTTTCGATCGCGACCCGTTCGAGTTCGAATTGCGTGTCGGCGACCGTGCTGATCGTGAAATCAACGCCTTCGAGCGCGGCGCGTATCGTCGCCGGGTCGGCGAGATCGACGAGGCGAAAATCGTCGCGGTTCTCGCGCCGCCTTCCGCCGACGAGCACGCGATGCTCCCCGCACGTGCGAAGTACTTCCGCAATTATTCCGCCGAGAACGCCCTGTGCTCCGATTACCAGTACAGTTGCCATCAGTGGGATGCGATTTCATACGCGCAGAGGCGCGTGCGCAAGCCCCGACTCGCCCGGCGCGCGCGATTTGCCTTCGACGCCGGTTGCGCGCGAAGATTCCGATGCCATGGAATACGACCTGCTGATTCGCGGGGGAACCGTCGTTGACGGGAGCGGAGCGCCCCGCTTTCGCGCCGACGTCGCGGTGAGCGGCGGCAGAATCGAAAAGCTCGTCGAGCCGGCGGAAGCCTCGCAGGTATCGGCCGCGCGCGAGATCGATGCGACGGGGCTCGTCGTCGCGCCCGGCTTTATCGATCCACATTCACATTCCGACTGGATTCTGCCGCTCGCCGAGCATCCTGAGATCCTGCGCCCGTTTCTGCTCCAGGGCGTGACGACTTTCGTCGGCGGCAACTGCGGATTTTCGACCGCGCCGATACGCCGCGAGCGCCACGGCCTGCTCGACGGGTCGGGCCAGATGCTTTCTGACCGAATCTTCGAATGGCAGTGGGAGCAGGTCGGCGAATTCGGCGCGTATTTGAAACGCGCGGGACTCGCGCTCAACGTCGCGCATCTGGCAGGGCACGGCAGTATCCGCTTGTCGGTGATGGGACTCGACGACGGCGAGCCTTCGCCGGAGCAACTCCGCGCGATGTGCGCGATGGTCGAGCGCGCGATGGAGGACGGCGCGGTCGGCCTCTCGACGGGGCTCGGATATTTCCCCGGGATGATCGCGAAACCTGCGGAGCTTCGCGCGATGGCCGAAGTGGCGGGACGCGCGGGCGGCGTGTTGACGTCGCATCTGCGCGCCTACTCGGTGCGCTCGCTGATGTTCTCGAGCGACGTGCCGCACAACCTGCTCGCGGTGCGCGAGATGATCGACGTTGCGCGCGCGGCGAAGGTGCCGCTCCAGGTCTCGCATCTGATCTTCGTGGGACGGCGAACGTGGCAGACGGTTGACGAGGTGCTCCGCGAATTCGAGCGCGCAGCCGAAAGCGGCGCCGACGTCACCTTCGATACGTTTCCGTACACCGCAGGCAACACCACGATTCGCGTGCTGTTTCCGGCGTGGTCGCAACCGGAGATGCCCGCGCTGCTCGCGAGCGCGGAAGGATCGGCGCGGCTTCGCGACAATTTCCGCCCGCTTGCGACGTTCATCCACGATTCCGCGCAGCTCATGTGGGCGATCAAGCCGGAACTTGGCGAGTTCGAGGGAAAATTCTTCGGCGAGATCGCCGAGCGGATGAAGCTCGATCCGGTCGAGGCATATCTGACGATCGCGCGCGAGAGCGGAACGCGAGCGCGTGTGATGCTGCATCTTTACAGCGGCGATTCATCCGACGAGCACGCGCTTCGCGCCGCGATGGCGCATCGGCAGAACCTGTTCGAGATGGACACGATTCTGACCTCGCACGGGTTTCATAACCCGGCGAGCTTCGGCACCTACCCGCGCATCCTTGGCCATTACGTGCGCGAGCTAGGGCTGCTCGGACTGGAAGACGCGATTCATAAGATGACGGGATTGCCGGCCGCGCGCATGCGGCTCGGCGGACGCGGGCTGATTCGCGCGGGATATGCAGCGGACCTGACAATCTTCAATCCCTCGACGATCGGCTCGGAGGCGGATTTCGTTCATCCGATGGCGCCGGCGCGCGGAATCGAGCACGTGATCGTGAATGGACGCGCGGTTGTCGCGGAATCGCGATGGTGCGGCGACGGCGTGCTCGCCGGAGAGTGGCTCACCCGCGCGTGAGCGCAAGCGAACCCTCGCAAAAACAAGAGCGGCCGGAGGTCGAATGACCCGCGGCCGCCCGTTAAACCCGGATAGAATACTGACGAGCTAGCGGTCCGCCTGCTGGATCTTCTGATCGAGCGCGCGAAGCTTGGAGAGCTTCTCGTCGGTCGGAACGAGCTTGTTTTTCTCGCGCGCAACGCGCATCGAATGGACACTTGGAAGCTCGCCGTCGATCTTCTCGAGTGCCCGTCTGGCCAACTGCCGCACCATCGGACTCTTGTCGGTTGCGATCACCTTGGTAAGAAGCGGCGTGGCGCTCTGGTTCCCCATCTCGCCAAGCGCGAAAACCGCGGTTCCACAGTCCTGCGGATTACCGCCCGAAGCGAGTTCCTCCTGCAGGTACTGCATCACCGGAAGCGCGCCCGCCGCATCGCCGATCCGGCCCAGCGCGGCGACCACGTGAAGCTTCACGATCGGCTCGGTAGTGCGAAGAAACAGCATCTGCGACAGCGGATCAACCGCCTCGTTCGCCCCGCGCTCACCAAGAAGATCGACCGCCTTTATTCGGACGCGGATATCGTGGTCGGCCAGCGAACGAATCAGCAGCTTGTTGACTTTCGGGTCTCGCAGATTGCCCAGCTTGTCGAGCCCCTTGATTCTAACGGTGGGATCGGCGTCACCCAGATCGGTCTGGGCGTCCTCGAGCGTACGCTTGGGGGTGGTGTGTTCCTGCGGTGCCTGTAAATCAGTGATACCGGGCATAACCCCACCCATTGGCTGGCCTGCCATACCGCCGCCCATCATCTGGGCGAACGCCAGATGCGGAACCGCGGCCACACTGAGGAGTATGGCGGCCGCAAGCAACACACGCTTCGACGACATCGCAAACCTCCGAAACTACTCGAAATTATCTTCAATCTGGGCGCGGGATTGCAAGCGAGGCGGGCAGCTTCGCGTGCGAAGGGCACTGAGCGGCGCGTGCGTGTTTGGTTTCTTCGGCATTTTCGTCGCGATGGATCCGAAACGAAAGCGAAGAAGCAATCCGGCGAAGCCAAAAAACAAAAGCGGCCGCAGGTGCAATCGACCCTCGGCCGCCCGTTGAACCGGACAAAATCCCGAGCGCCTAGCGTTCCATCGCCTGGACTTTCTGATCGAACGCGCGGAGTTTGGCGAGTTTTTGGTCGGTGGGGACGACCTTCTTGTCCCCCTGGGCGAGACGCGCCGCATGCGCGCTTGGAAGTTCGCCGTCGATCTTTTCCAGGGCTTCCCTGGCGAGCCTGCGCACCATCGGGCTCTGGTCGCTCGCGATCACCTTGGTCAGAAGCGGCGTGGCGCTGTCGCTCCCGATCTCGCCAAGCGCAAAAACCGCGGTTCCGCAATCCTGTGGATTGTCGCCCGAAGTGCGCTCCTCCCGCAGATATTGCATCACCGGCAGCGCGCCCGCCGCATCGCCGATTCGCCCGAGCGCGGCGACCACGTGAAGCTTCACGACTGGCTCGGTAGTGCGAAGAAACAGCATCTGCGACAGCGGACCAACCGCCTCGTTCGCCCCACGCGCGCCAAGGATGTCGATCGCCTTCATCCGCACGCGGATATCGGGATCCGACAACGCGCGGATCAGGATCTTGTTGACTTTGGGGTCCTGGAGGTCGCGCAGCTTCTTCAGTTCCGTGACTCTGACGTTGGGGTCAGCGTCCTTCATGCCGGTCTCGACGTCCTTGAGTACGCGGAAAGGAGTCTCGCGGGACATTCGGCCCTCGAGGTCGTCGATACCGGGCTGGACAAACCCTTGATGCATCATCCCGCTGTTTGACAACGCGCTTCCGGTGCCGTTGCCGCCGTACTGCGCGAAAGCCAGACGCGGAACCGCCGCCACCCCAAGCAGCAGGACGGCTGCCAGCAATGCACGCTTAGAGGGCATTTCGCTGACCTCCGAAATCGGTCAAAATTATTTCAGTTAGCGCTCAGAACCGTACGCAAATCGGCCCGAACGGCCGTATCCCCCATCAGTCGAAACGTGTTTACTGCAACCTCTTAACTAATGCAAGCGTAACATGACGCGACTGACTAATATCGCGCTCGTCGCGCTATTCGTTGCCTGGGACCTCGCCGTCCTTCCCGTCGCTCCGGGCCTCGCCGGGCCGGCTGCGCACGCGGCGCACGTTCACGCGGGCGCGCGCCAGGAAAAAGCCAAACCCCTGTCGCTTCCCGCGGGCATCGACCCTCCGGCCTACAAGCCCGGACCGAATCCGTTTCGCCCCGGTGAGGAACTGGTTTACGTCGCGTCATGGATTGGGATTCCGGCCGCAACCGCCCGTATCAGGCTCGCTCCGAACCGCAAGGACCCGAAGCTCTGGACCGCGCAGGCGTGGCTCCAGACCAACAAGTTCGTCGATCTGCTCTACCGGATGCGCGATTACATGCGCGAGGATTTTGCGGCCGAATCGTTCGCGCCCGAGCGGATTTACATCCGCCAGCAGGAAAACCGGCGGTTTTACGAATACAGGGTCAGTTTCGACCACACCGACAAGCTCGTCAAAGCGACCAAGTCCGACCACAGGGGCGCACATTCAACCGAGTACCTGTCGTCGAACCCGTTCGGTCCGCTGTCGGGCGCCGTGATGGCGCTGTCGCAACCGCTTACGCCGGGCCAGTCGCTCAGCTTCGACGTGTTCACCGGCGGCAAGCGCTTCGTATTCGATTTCCACGTAAAGGATCGCGAGCGGATCAGGACCCCGATGGGCACGTTCGAGGCGCTCAGAGTCGTGCCGACGGTTCCTTACATGAGCGACGAGAAGCTTGCCTCAAAGGCGCGCGACGCAACGATATGGATCTCCGCCGACCAGCGCCATCTCCCGCTTCGCATCCAAGCCGCGGCATTTGTCGGCTACATCCGCGCCGATCTGGTCGAGGTGCGCGGCCAGGTGAGCCGGAAGTCAGCGGCACAGAACCTCCGCTAATTGCCTCATCGGGCCGCCGGCAACTCGTCATACGTTCGTCCGTTCAGGATTCGGCCGTTCCTGCCCTTGGAAATTCCGCCCCACTGCTTGAAGAAGAACGGCACTCCCTGTGCCCGGCATTGAGACAGAATCGCGAGCACCCATCGCTCTTCCATCCGCCTTGCGCCGGGACCGCTTTCGCCGCCGACGATAACCCAGTCGATTCCGCTGAGATCGAGCGCGCCCAGATCTTCAAGCAGCGGCTCGACGGAAAGGAACCGGACCGACGCCGGCGTGCGCCTGAGCGCGTCGATACGCGGCAGCCCGTGCTCGCGGTCTTCGACACTCACGCCGAACCATACGTGCGCGAGTCGCGCCATCCAGTAGAGCTCACCTGACAGCAGCGCGTGCATCCGTTCGTGCCGCTTGGTGAGCACCTGGTAGGTGTGCCAGTCCGCGCGCCGCATCACGGCTCCGACTTTCGCGACATACTCAACCGGAACATCCTCGTGGAACAGGTCGCTCATCGAGTTGACGAAGATACGGCGCGGCTTGCGCCAGCGAATCGGCGCGTCGAGTTTTTCAGGAATCAGGCGGAGATCGAAGCCCTGTTCGAAGGGATGGCCCGCAACGCCGCGAAAGCGTTCCGCGAATCTCTCGGCGTAACAATGCTTGCAGCCGGGGCTGATTTTCACGCATCCGCGGACCGGGTTCCAGGTGGAATCGGTCCATTCGATTGGGCTGCTCTCGCTCACGTGGGATCATAATGAGAATGGGTTGAACTCGCGTGCCGGGTCAAGGCGGGTGCATACGGCACACGGGTTTCGCGCCTGAAAAAGGCCCGTGCTCCGGCGAACCGTCCGCGGGCCGTAAAGTGTCGCTGGTCGGGCGGGCGGCTGGCGTGATATTCGATCCGGTCGCGGGGCGCGAAATCGGAGCCATGCTGAGTGCGCCGGGCGCCACCGCCGCTCGCCTGGAGGATCGCCGTGGGCAAGAAGCTTGAGTTCTTCTACGATTGCTCGAGTCCCTGGACCTATCTCGCCTTTACGAAAATCAAAGACGTCGCGCGACGCCATCGCGCGGAGCTTGTCTGGAAGCCGATCCTGGTCGGCGGCGTGTTCAACGCGGTCAACCCCTCCGTCTATGAATCGCGAACCAACCCGGTCAAACCCAAGGCCCGCTATTACGCAAAGGATCTGCAGGACTGGGCCGCGTTCTATGGCATAAAGATCGGAAACCCGACCGTTTTCCCGGTCAACTCGGTCAAGGCGATGCGCGGTGCGTTCGTCGCGCTCGAGCACGGAAAAATCTCGCCCTATTCGCGGCGCGTGTTCGAGAGCTACTGGGGCGAGGACCGCGACATCAGCCGCGACGAGGTGATGCGCGATATCGTGCGCGCGGTCGGTCTTGACGAAGGCGAGTTCTTCGAAAAGATCAACTCACCCGAATACAAGGCCAGGCTTCGCGCCAACACCGAGGATCTGATCGAGCGCGGCGGCTTCGGCTCGCCGACCATCTTCGTGGACGGCGCGATGTTCTTCGGCAACGATCGCCTGCCACTGGTCGAGTGGGAACTCTCGAAGTGAGGCGGCGCGCGCCTTGGCGCTGGACCATCCGAACCAGATGCCCGAAACGGTCCGCGCGTTCGTCGCGGTCAGCGTTGACGACGCGGTCGAGAATGCGGTCGCGGCGCTGGTCGATGAACTCAGGGCCGGGCGCAACGACGGCGGTATCCGATGGGTTCGGCGCGGCAACCTTCATCTGACGCTCAAGTTCCTCGGCCCGGCGGTGCCGGCCGGGAAGCTCGAACCGCTAAAGCCGATGCTCGAGCGGATCGCCGCCGAGACCGCGCCATTCGAGTTGAGCGTGCGCGGCGTGGGCGGCTTTCCGAGTCTCGAGCGCCCGCGCGTCATCTGGGTCGGACTCGAAGGCGAGGGGCTTGGGCAACTGGCGCGCCGCGTTGAAGAGGCGGCGGTGCGATGCGGTTTCGAGGCGGAGAAGCGAGCCTTTACGGGGCATCTTACGATCGGGCGGGTCGGCTCGTATCGCGGCTTCGACACGATTCGGC
>JAJYMR010000075.1 GCA_021786815.1 Deltaproteobacteria bacterium | reverse complement strand
CCGATCTGAGGAAAGTTTCGACGGCCTCGTCACCTACCCAACGATAACGACGGTCGTTAATCGCCCGTCCGCCGAAGCCACGCTGGTCCGGATGCGCGATGGAACGCATCGAAGCTGCCGGTTCGAGGGCGACGCGTCGTGGATGCCGACCATCCGGGGCGCCTGTGCCGAGCACGCCCCCGCGGGCACATTGCGGGACATTTGCGTCAGGATTAGCTGCGGCGTTGCAACCGGCGCTGACGACGTGTTCGTTCGCCGCGCGGACACGTTGGAACCGGAACTCGCAGACTTTGCCCTGCCGACGATTGCGGGCCGCGAGTTGACGAAGCCGGGCGAGATAAGCCGCCGATCCACGTACGTGATGCTCGTTCCATACACGAGGGAAGGCTCGCTGCTCCCAGAGCGCGACCTGGGGGCGCTTGGGCGTCATCTATCCAGCAAGCGGGAACGTCTGATTCAGCGCACGTGCACGCGGCGCAAGCCGTGGTATGCGTTTCACGAGACTCCGCCGCTGCCCGAGATTCTGAGACCCAAGATCCTCTGCAAGGACATCACGGAAAAACCGTATTTCTGGATCGACCGCGAGGGCTCGCTTGTACCGCGTCACTCCGTGTACTACATCGTCCCGGCCGACGCCGGGATTATCGAACGGCTCCGCGATTATCTTAACTCACCCAAGGCCGGGCGATGGCTGGCCGAACATTGCCAGCGCGCGGCGAACGGTTTCCTGCGCCTGCAAAGCAACATTCTGAAGGCGATGCCCATACCCGATGACCTCGCGCGCTCGCGCCGCCGCAAATCCGCTTCCCGTCGGCAGCTTCAATTTCCGGAGTTGGCCGGTTCCGAAAGATTCGCCGTCCGATGACGACTCCGTTCGACGCCGTCATCGAGCGGATAAAGCTCCGCGGATTCCACAACCAGCGCCTTGAGGATCACTCCGATATTGTCAGCGAAGGGATACTGGACGATCTGCGCAAACGATGCGCGGCCATTAGCGACTCCCGATACTCGCAAGCTCGGGCCACCAAGCCGCGAGCCTACGCTCGACCACCGATAGTATGCGATCAGCGGACCCGCCCTCGGCAACGGCAGCGTCAGGCACCACGCGCAAGGCATAATGGGCGAGTGACTCGGCATCCGTCGCGATGACGAGCTTCACTACTATTGGATTAGGATGCTCTGTGCTCGAAGCGTCCACGTCAAAAACATAAATCCAAGCGGGAGCCCCGCCGTCCCTGGTTCGCGCCACATAACTGAGAGTTGCGGTTCCATCGGTCCGTGGCTTGAGCTCAGGGCCTCCGAGGTGACGCTGCCAGCTGTCCCACACGGACGCGGGAACGGCGAGCGCGGAACCGGCGCATAGCCGGTGCTCACCGATCCTGAATTTGAGCATCATCTGATAAAACGTGCGCTTAAAGACATTCGCGATGTTCGGTCCTTCGATGCGCTCGGAAAGCCACGATGGGTTCTTTCGAACTTCCGAAGGGAAAGCCGACCCGTGCAGTCTCAGCGCGTCTTTGAGATTCTTAACCGCGCTCCGATACGAACCGTGACAATCCATGGTCTGAACTTCGAATATTCCGTACCGACCAAGAGACAGCGCCCCATCGTCGCCAGCCACGACTTCTACCATGGTCGTGTCGAAGGACAGTTCCGGAGACCGCGGGGTTGGCGGCACCGAAATCTCACCACCAAGTTTTCCTTGGAAATAGATGATTGCGAGATCCCGTGCCGCGGCGACTTGCTCGATCCTCCTTCGATTCTCTGAGGCCCCGAGACCGGAGGCTGGGACCAGCGCCACCGCGGCCCCCTCGCGCGGCCTGAACAGACGGCGGGCGACGTCCGCGAAAAGGTCGACGTTGAGTACGCGATAGGGACAAACCAGCCAATCCTGGCGAGGGCCATTGCTACAGCTGCTGATCGTACAAATGCCGCTAGAGCTCTCTGCCTTTATGCAGGTCCGTCGCTCGCCAGTTGCCTGGGATAAGAACGGGCAAAGGCCGGCCCGCTGAACCTCAATGCTGCTGGCCTTTTCAGCGACTGATGGATAGACCCGATATCCAAACCATTCGCTTACAAAGTTCCCCTGGTCAGCGTGGCGCGGCTTCTGCATATATCCAAGTATTCCTGGCCGCGAGAAGGTCGTCCGCAGCCTTGATGTAGGCCTTCGACGTGTCGAAGCCGATAGCGAGGCGTCCCTCCTCAACGGCCACAGCCAAGGCTCTGCCCGTTCCGCAGAACGGATCGAGTACGGTCCCACCCCGGGGGCATGAACTCAGAATTCTGGGCCTGACAAGGCGCTCTGGAAACGTCGCGGTATGGCCGTTCTGGCCGGCGCTCGCGGGAACCGTGACCACATCGGTGGCGCCCTGCTCGGTGGCGCTCAAATCGTAGTAATACTTCGCTCGACCAATTTTCGGCCGCTTCACAAAGTGAAAGAAATGTTCGTGTGACAGCCGCAGTCGGTCCCTCTCCGGACGCGGAGGGACGTTGGGCTTGTACCAGATCAGGTCATTGCGAAGGATCCACCTGCGTTGCTGCATAGCAATCGCGAACCGCGACGGGACCAAGAGGAGCTGTTTCTCTTGCAGATAGCCACCCATTGGCGTTCGGCGCCTCTCACGGGCGGCGTCTCCCAATCCCTGCCTCCCGTTCTCGCGTATGCTTGACCACCTCGCAAAATAGGTGTCGCCGACGTTCACCCATAAGCTGCCACTACTCTTGAGGCATACTTTGGTCTTGTCGAGAATCTCGACGAGATGGGAGACGTACCACTCCGGTAGCGGCTCCAGGCCGAGAATTCCGCCGTGCTTCCGATACCAGTCGTAGGGCGGGATCTCCGAGGAGTCGTAGCCCGCCCCGCGCCATTCATTGAGAATCTTCCAGTTGTGCGGCTGCTCGTAAGTCCGCTGACCCCAATAGGGGGGGCTGGTTATGACGGCGTCGACGCTGTCAGGAGGGACATCCTCAATTAAGTCAAAGGCGTCACCGACTTTGAGAGTGAATTTCGCCCGATCGATCGCCGCAGCCGCCACTTCCGAAAGACCTCCGACAGACTAAGCTCATTCTAGTACCACGTTCTAATGCTAAAAGTCCGCCATGTCTGCACGGAGTTTTCAACAGGTCCGAGTCCGCCCAAAACATCCGTCGCAGCCCCGGCGCTGCCGATCTCACAGCAAGGTAAGGATCAACCAAGTGTAAGAATCAACATCACCGCGAAGCCCCAAACGCGGTCGCCATCCATGCTGCCACATTGACAGAGCGCGTGGAGGTGTCACGGACGAGCGGTTCGCCGGACTCGCGCCGCAGGCGCGAAAACGCGAAAGAAATCCTCAACCCTCCAAGCGCGTAATAACCTAAGCGATGTAGCGCGGAATTTTGCACTTTTCCCCAACCTTGTGCGCATTTATCCCCAAAATCAGCGCTTCCCGCTCGTCTCGCTTCGTTGAGCCACGCGGCGTAGATGTGTAGTTGGATCAAGCAGTCCTGCGGGGGACAATTTAAATATGCCTGAATTGAGGAAGGATCCGGTGGTCGGACGGTGGGTGATCATGGCCACCGACCGAGCCAAGCGCCCCTCGGACTTCGCCAAGGAGCGCGAGTCGCGCAAGGGTGGGCCTTGCGTTTTCTGCGGCGGCCGGGAGGCTGACACTCCGCCGGAAGTGCTCGCCTACAGGGATCACGGTTCGTCGCCGAACCAGCCCGGATGGCGGGTGCGAGGCGTGCCCAACAAGTTTCCGGCGCTTAGAATCGAAGGTCCTCTAGGCAAGCGGGGTGCGGGTCTTTACGACCTGATGAACGGAATCGGCGCGCATGAGGTGGTGATCGAAACGCCCGAGCACGACCGATGCATGGCCGACATGGAACCGGCCGAGATCGAAGAGGTGCTCTGGGCATATCGCGATCGGGTTCTGGACCTCGGCAAGGACGAGCGCTTCCGCTACGTGATTATCTTCAAGAACCACGGCGCCGAAGCGGGCGCGAGCCTCGAGCATCCTCATTCTCAGCTTATCGCGTTGCCCATCCTGCCCCTCAGCGTGCAGCAGGAACTGCGTGGTGCGAGCGGATACTTCACGCTCAAGGAGCGATGCATCTTCTGCGATATCGTGGCGCAGGAGAGCGAGGATCGCCGCCGCGTGATCTTCGAGAACGACCGCTATATCGCGACCTGCCCGTTCGCCGCGCGCTTCCCCTACGAAATCCTGATTATCCCGAAGGAACACTCCTCGCACTTCGAGTACTCCGAGGCGGCCGACTATCATCATCTGGCGCACACGCTCAAGGCCACGCTCGGCGCGCTCAAGAACGCACTCAACGATCCGCCGTTCAACTACATCGTCCATTCAGCTCCGCTCAGGGAAGCGCCCAACAAGCACTACCACTGGCATCTCGAAATCACCCCGGCTCTAACCAAGGTGGCGGGCTTCGAAGTCGGAACCGGCTTCTATATCAATCCCGTCCCGCCTGAGAATTCGGCCGAGCAGCTAAGGGCGGCTGTCGAGGGGGTACAGTCGGCGGATTTGATGCAGGCGATCTGAGCGCGCGCGACCGGAGGGGGCTTTGCTTGGGGATGCGCACGGGAAACCCGCGGCATCCAGTATCCATGAGCGTTTTTTGCGTGCCTGTGGCATACCTGCGTCGATAGCTCTTGCGGAATCGGTCGGTCTTCACGATGAAAGTTGCGATAATTGCGGCGGAAATCTCCCCGTGGGCCAAGGTCGGCGGACTCGCCGACGTGATGGGCGCGCTGCCGCCCGCGCTCAAAAGAGCCGGCGCCGAACCTGTGCTGATACTTCCCGCCTACCGCGGCATCCTGGCCAGCGTCGGCGCTCGAAGCGTGGTCCAGGGCCTCGAGGTGGAGCTTGGCGACGCACTGGAGCGCTACTCCGTGCTTCGCGCCGACGGCCCCGGCGGCGTGCCGATGTACCTGGTTTCGCATCCCGGTTTCTTCGAGCGCGCGGAGATTTACGGCGAGCGCGGCAAGGACTATCCGGACAACTTTCGCCGCTACATCTTCTTTGGCCGCGCCGCGGCCGAGATCGCGGCCGACCTGGTCGTGCCGGATGTCGTTCATGCGCACGACTGGCACGCGTCGGTTGCGCCAATCGTGATGCGCGCGGACGCGCGTTTTCGCGAGCGTTTCGCGCGCACGATCTCCGTCTTCACGATTCACAACCTCGCGTTCCAGGGCCTGATGGATGCCGACGATTTTCCGCTGCTCGGAATCGACCGGTCGTACTTCGGAATCGAGGGTCTCGAGTTCTTCGGACGGGTCAACCTGATGAAAGGCGCGGTGGTGCTCTGCGACGGCGCCTCGACGGTCAGTCCCACCTACGCGCGCGAAGTCACGGCGGCCGAGCTCGGCTTCGGCCTGGAGGGCGTGCTTGCGCACAAGGGCGCCCATTTCCTCGGGATTCTGAACGGGGCGGATTACTCGGAATGGAACCCGGCGACCGATTCGATGATCGCCGAGCGCTATAGGCCCGAACGTCCCGAAGGCAAGCGCGCGTGCGCCCGCGATCTGCGCGAGGCGGTGAGCCTGCCGCACGGCGAGGGCGTGCCGCTGGTCGGGATGGTATCGCGGATGACGTCGCAGAAAGGGTTCGACCTGCTGCACGAGGCGCTCGACAAAGTGATGGAGCTCGATTTGCAGCTCGTGATGCTCGCCAGCGGCGACCCGAAGCTCGAAGAATTCTTCCGCGAGGCCGAGCGCCGCTATCCCGGCAAGCTTCGGCTGGTTGCCGAGTTCGACAATCGCATGGCGCATCGGATACAGGCCGGATGCGACGCCTTCCTGATGCCGTCGCGGTTCGAGCCGTGCGGTCTCACCCAGATGTACGCCGCCAAGTACGGAACCGCGCCGGTGGTGAGAGCGACGGGCGGGCTTCGCGACACGGTTTCGGAATTCGACCCCGAATCCGGCAGCGGCAACGGCTTCGTTTTCGAGCAATACCGGGTCGAGGAGCTTATAGGTGCGCTCAGGCGGATGACGGCGACCTTCAAATCGTCGTCGAAATGGCGTCGGCTCATGGCGAATTGCTTCGCCTGCGATTTTTCGTGGAATCGCGCCGCGCGGAGCTACCTAGGATGGTTTCAAAGTCTGCGCCGCGAGCGCAATCTTGACTAGCGATGGATCCCGGCAGAACCAAAACCGCCAAGAGATATCTCGTCTATGCCGACGGCGCCTGTCTCGGAAATCCCGGGCCGGGCGGATGGGGCGTGGTGATCGTGGAGCCGCCCTCCGAGCATCAGGAACTGAGTGTCGGTCCGGTTCCCAATACGACCAACAACCGGATGGAGATAACCGCCGCGATCGAGGCGCTCCGAGCGCTGGAGCCGGGCGCCGAGGTTACGCTCAGAAGCGATAGCGAATACGTCATCAAGACGATGACGCTCGGCTGGAAGCGCAACGTGAACCGCGACCTCTGGGAGCAGCTCGACCGCGAGGTCGCGCATCGCAAGGTCAGGTTCGAGTGGGTTCCCGGTCACGCCGGAAACCATTGGAACGAGCGCGCCGACGAACTCGCGCGTGCTGGAGCGCAGGGCAAAGAGCCGCCCGCCGGCGCGGCGCCCTCGAAGCCGCCGGCCGTCGAAGCCACGCCCGAGGAGACGCGTCTTGCTCAGCAGATAGAGACTATGCTCGGCGAAGGCGAAACGATCCGGAAATGCGCGGGATGCGGTCGCGCGTTCGTGGCCGGCAAGACCGGCGAGACCCACTGCTCGCTGGTTGCCTGTCAATTGAAGGCCCGTCAGAAGAGGCGCGCGGCGCGTTGACGCGCCTACCAGAGATTCGGAATCACGGCGTCGGTCGTCCGCCGATACAACTCGTATTCGTCGCCGAAGCGCGCGAGCAGTTCCGCTTCCTCGGCTGCGATCATCCGGCGCATCGCCAGAATCCCCACCACCAGCGTGAGTATGAATGCCAGCGGGGCCCCGTAGACGAGCGGCCATGAAACCAGCGCAATGAGCACGCCGGTGAAGGTCGGATGCCGGATGAAGCGGTAGAAGCCGGTCTTTACGAGCACGCGCCGCTGGCCGCCCTCCGGCGTGCGTTCCCAGCAGAAAAAGCCGAGCTGAATCCGCGCCCCCAGCGCAAGCCATAGGCCCGCCAGTTCAAGCAGAACGCCGAGCGCTCCGAGCCACGACGCGGGCTCGCCGCCGTAGAGATAGGTGCGTTCGAACGGTGCGGCAACGAACAGCAACAGGAGCGGAAGCTGATTCAGAATTCTGCGCCCGAGGGCGTCGCGAACCGGATCCGGTCCGTAATTCTCGCGCACGAGAAGATCGGCGATGCGAAAGCCCCCGTACGCGACCAGGTAGGCGCCGATGTACGCGTGCTCGGTGAAGTAGTCGCTGATGCCGAGGCCCAGCGCGACCGCACCCACCACAGCGAGCAGGAAAACCACGAGTTCCGCCAGGCGCAGGAACAGATCCCGGCCTTCCGCGCGCTCAACGGCGGTTTCGGACAGTTGCGGGCTCGAAGGCGCGGGTAGCGGCCCGGTCTTCCTCTCAGGTGAACCTGACGGCTCCGACTCGGCAGCCTCGCTCATGATCGGAACACTTTCTCAAATCCCGCTGAAAACCGAAAGAGGGGCTCGTCTCGGCGCAGCTGCGAGATTGCCTGCAGTTCGCGAAGTGCAATTCGCAGAGTGCATTCGCTGTTCGTTCCGAATAATCTCATAGCAAATTGCGAATAAAAAAAATGGTTAGGTATCAAGGGTCTTTCCCGGAATCGTCCGCATATTGCGGATAAAACTGGGGACGTTGATTCGACAATAGCGAGAATTCTGCGTGGCATCGTGATTGCTTTAGCCCTTAAACGACGCCCCATGGGCCAGGAGGATTCCGCCGATGAACACGACGACTCAGACCGCGCCAATTACGGAAATCAGCTGGAACCCGGCCACTGCGGGCCCCACCGACTCTGTGCATCAGGCGCAGAACGTCCTTCTCGGTGAGCTGCCCGGACTGGCGGTTGGTGTGATTACGCTGTTTTACATCGTGAGCTCGCTCCTTTCACTGGTGTGACCGGTCGGCCGTATATGGTTGCCGTGATTCACCGGTGCCGGGGGTTGGAACTTAAGCGGCAGTGACGCCGCGATGAGAGTGGGTTGATTGGTATTGGTTGATTGCCCGGCATTACCGGCCGGTTGGAATGGCAGGGAAGCTGGAGCCGCTGGAGGATTGAACGATGAATGTCGCCGTACAAAGAGCTGAAAGAGCACCTTATTTTGATGGAGCCGAAGAGCGGGAGACAGCGCGCCGCAGGAGGGAACGACTGCTCGACAACGCTTACGGAGCCATGATGACCCTTCTCGGGGTCGCGGCTGTCGTGGCTCTGAGAATAGCGCTCTTGTTTTAGCCGAAGACCGACCGTCGAAGTGAAGCGGCGCGAATGGTTCGCGCCGCTTTTTTTTGGGGCGAACGGTGACCCTCGACGCATTTCTTCC
>JAJYMR010000079.1 GCA_021786815.1 Deltaproteobacteria bacterium | reverse complement strand
ACCTGCGGCGTGTATAACAACAACGGGGCCGCGACCTGCACCTCTGGGGGGGCGCCGAGCACGCAAAATTTAGATTTTCCTTTCACCGGCGTTTATTCGAACG
This sequence comes from Deltaproteobacteria bacterium, assembly GCA_021786815.1. Classification (GTDB taxonomy): domain Bacteria; phylum Desulfobacterota; class Binatia; order Binatales; family Binataceae; genus DTIX01. Next base: position 8,526 of record JAJYMR010000079.1, on the reverse strand, counting down.
GGAAGCAACTCTTCGTTGCCGACAGCGACAACAACCGGGTGCTGGTATGGAACACGTTCCCGACCAAAAACTTTCAGCCGGCGGACGCGGTACTGGGCCAACCTAATTTCACCTGCGACACGGATAACAACAACGGGAGCGGAACCTGCACTTCGGGGAATCCGAGCGCGCAGGGACTCTCTTTCCCCGACGGCGTCTATCAGTCTGGCAACCGGCTGTTCGTGACGGATAACGGCAACAACCGATACCTGATTTTCAGAGGCCAGTAATTCTCCGAAGCATCGTGCATGGGGCGGGAGCACGGAGCGCGCTTCCGTCCCGCGCCTCCAAATCTAACCTCGCTGGCCGCGCCGTCCGTTCCGCCCTGCAAGGTCGACTACCAGTTCCAAGGCCTCGCTCATCGCGCGTCTCCCGTAGAGCCACGACGCGAATTCGCAGGTGACACGGGCCGGAGTTCCGTCTATTTTGGCCGCAATGCGCGTCATCCAGGTGCTCTTTTTCTTCGCCCTCGGCGCGGCCCTGACTTGGTCGAGCCTGCATATCGTTTACCAACGCCCGATACTGGCGGGCGTGCTTTTCCCGATCGGCGTTCTGTTCGTGTTTCTGGCCGGCGCGTTCGTGTTCAGGGAAATCCAGCAGCGGAGGGCGCGAGCGCAAGGCTCGGACGCCGATTCCGAGACGCAGGATCGCGATTAGGGCAGGATTACGAGGTCGTAGGCGGGCGGCAGCTTTTCCGTGATCGGAACCGAAGCGAAACCGTTCTCATCGACGCCGTATCTAAAGACCGTTCCGATGTTCGAGACGCCAAAAAATTCCGACCCTGCGCCCGCGGCTCGGCGAAACCGCATCGGCATCCCGCGCTCCGCTGCGAACCGCCGCTCGAGCGATTCGAACGTCCGGCCGTTGTCAACGCTTCGATAGACAATCGAATCCGCTCCGCGTGCGGCCACCTGCCAGCTTGGCGGCGGACCCGCGGCGGCAGCGGTATAGAGCGTCAGCCCTTTGTCGTCCTCGGCGATCAGGAGCGGGACAGTGTAAGTGCGGTCGAAGCCCGCGATGATACGGCGCCATGATGCGCCGCCGTTTTCCGACAGATGGAGGCCGTTGCCGGTCGTCGCGTACAGGCGTCGCGGGTCCGCGGGATCGACGGCCACCTCGTGGACGTCGGCGTAAAGCCCGTCGTTGAGCGGCTCGAAGGATTCGCCCAGGTTGCGCGAGCGAAAGACACCGCCCTCCTCGACGCCAACATAAATCGTCTCCGCCGCGCTCGGGTCGAAGGCGATCGAGCGCACGTGCGGAATATGCGGCGCCGGCGGGAACGTCCATCGCTCGCGCCCCGGAACCTTGAGGAACGCGGTCAGTTCGTGAAAAGTCCGTCCGGCGTCGTCGCTGCGGAACAGTCTGCCATGTGAAGTGCCGGCCAGGAGCTGGCCCGGCGCGGTCGGAGAGGCGGCAAGCGCCCATATTTCTTCGTCACGCGCGGCCGGCGGCGTGATTTCGGTCCAGCTCCGCCCTCCGTCCGGCGAACGCGAAAGCGCGCCGGAGCCATGCTGGGCCACGTTGGAACCGGCGTAGATGAGATTCGGGTCGCGGCATTCCTGCGCCATGCACCATATCGGCGACGGATCCGCCAGCACCATCCGCGGCACGCTTCCACGTGCCGGGTCGAGGATTACGATTCCCTTGGAAGTTCCGACGCAAAGCCGCACAGCCTTCATCTCCCGAAATCGTCGTAACTTCTGCGACGCACGGCCGGATGGCTTTCGGGGCCCCCGCTTCGGGCTAATCCGGTCGCGTCCGCGATAAAGAGGCTAGCGCAGCCGGCACAGCGCGGCCAGCCGTCGCGCCGTGTATGAAGGGCGCGGCGTCAGTCGCCCGCCCGCTTCAGCCTTGTTCCCGCAGCAAGCGCGCCCGAGGCGGCAAGCTCTGCCGGAGATGCCTTTTTGCCGTCGGGCTCAAGCCGCACGCGACCCGCGACAAGCGTCGCGCCCGCAAGCGCTATACGCATCCCCTCGTCCGTGAGCGAGAGAATCGTGCCCGGCTCGGAGGGTGGAACAGCCGCAGCCTCTAGCCGCGGTTCGTAAAGCCGGAGCCTCCGCCCCGAGACCTCGGCGAACGCACCCGGCTGCGGGTCGCATCCGCGCACCAGGTTGTAAACCTCCCGCGCGGGCTTTCGGAAGTCGATTCCCGCATGCTCGTCGCGACAGGGCGGCTCGTAGGTGGCAAGCGATTCGTCCTGCACAAGCGCGGGCGCGTTGCCGCGCTTGATAATCTCTATCGCCTCGAGCATCGAATCGATGCCGAGCTGGAACAGGCGGTTGAAGTAGAGCGTGCCGACCGTGTCTTCCTCACCGATCGCAACGCGTTTCTGGATCAGGATGGGCCCGGTGTCGATGCCCTTGTCGGGCCAAAACCATGTGACGCCGGTCTCGGCGTCGCCCTGGATTAGCGCCCAGTTGATAGCGCTGGCGCCACGATGGCGCGGCAGGAGCGAGGGATGGAAGCAAATCGACTTGTACCTGGGCGCGTACAGGATTCGCTCGGGTACGATTATCGTGACGAACGCCATCACGGCGAGTTCGGCGTCGAGCGCGTTGAAATGCTCGTAGGCGGCGTCGCCCTTGAACGAGCGCGGCTGGCTCACGGCGAGCCCGAGCTCGAGCGCCCTGGCCTTGAGCGGGTCGGGCTTTCCCGATGGAGGGTCGGGAGGCGCAAACACGTGGACGATTTCCTCACCGTGCGCGACCAACGCTTCGAGGGCCTTTTGAGCGAACAGCGCCTGTCCAATCAGTGCGATACGCAACGAAACTCCTCCCGCTCGGCCGCAAAGCTACCAAATCGCGCCGCCGCTTGCACGGTCGCGCGAGCTGCTGGCGTCACGAGTCGGAAAACGCGCTGCGAAGACATTCTCGAGAGCCGCTGCCAAAGTGCCATTCCAAGCGAGGTCTGCGAAGCGAAGAATCTCGTTCCACCGGCGCTGCTGAATTGCATCCGCGAGCCGCTACCGCTTAAGTGACTGATAGCATGAGACTTCGAACCGCTCCGCTCCTTGCGCTTGCCGCAGCCTTGATTCTCGCGTCGTCAGCGTTTCTTGCCGCAACCGCAGCCGCTCCAAACCAGCCGAACAGGCTCGTAATCGTGATGGTGTGGGACGGGCTTCGCCCCGATTTCGTGACCAGGGCCGAGACGCCGAATCTTTACGCGATGGAGCATGAGGGCGTGGACTTCGCGCGAAGCCACGCGCTCTACCCGACCGTAACGATGGTCAACGCGGCGGCCCTTGCGACCGGCGCGAGACCGGGTGAGGCGGGAATATTGGGCGATTCGATGTACCTTGCGCCGGCGCTCGCGCATGCGGGCGCGCCGATACTCGCCGAGCCACAGTTCCATCGGATACTTGGCCATCCGTTCGGCCTCGAAGACGCGCCGCTGCTCGCGCAGTTGAACGGACCCAAGGGTTTCGCGGGGCGCCTGCTCGGGCTCGACACCGTCGCCCAGGAGGTCGAGCGCGAGGGCGGCTATAGCGCGGTCGTGGGCAAGGAGGGCCCGGCCTTCCTGTGGGACAATCGCGTCGCCTCGGTGAAAAACGGGCGCGACTCCCTGATGGCGCAGCACAAGAACTATCTCTTCGCCACCGATTCGCTCGTCGAACCGGCCTCGCTCGCGCACGAGATCAAGGCCGCGATGCCTGCGGCTGCTGTGCGCGACGGCGTTCTCGACGCGGCGCGCGACGATTACTTCACGAGCGTCGTTGCCGAGCGCGCGATTCCCGCCGCGCGCAGCGCGGTTCTCGACGGACGGCCCGCGATGGTCGTTCTGTGGCTTCACAATCCCGACCTGACCCAGCATATGGCGGGACTCGGCACCGCACCGGCGCTCGCCGCGCTCAAAAACTGCGACGCGAATCTCGGCCGGCTCCGCGCCGCCATCCACGCGGCCGGGATGGACAGCCATACGGACCTGATCGTCGTCTCCGACCACGGATTCGCCACCATCCGCCTGTCAATCGACCTGAACGGGCTGCTCGCCGCCGCGGGAATCAAGAAATCGGTGACGAGCGACGACGTCGTGATCGCGCGCAACGGCGGAAGCGACCTCGTCTATCTTTCGCGGAAGGACTTTCCGACTCGCGACGCGCGCCGCGCGGAACTTCAGAGGATCGTCAACTTCGCCGAAGCGCAGGAATGGTGCGGCGTCATCTTTTCGCGTGACTCGGCCCTCGGCGAGCCCGCGATGCGCGGCTTCAGACCCGAACCGTATCTCGGATGGATCGTCGGAACGTTCAACGAGGCCGTCGCGGGGATCCTGAGCCCGGGCCGCGCGCCCGATCTGGTCGTCTCGTTCCGAGAACTGCCCGACGTGGACAATCGCCAGTTTACCGGTCCGCTAAGGCTCGCGTTTTTCGTCGGCGCGCACGGGCAGCATTCGGTCACCAACCGCTCGCAGCCGCTGGTTCATCCGGTCGAGGGAGTGATCTACTCCGACGCGCCCCACTTCACGACCGGGATGGGGATGCACGGGGCGTTGGGCCCGCGCGAGGTGCATAATTTCTGCGCCGCGATCGGTCCCGACTTCCGCCGCCGCTTCGTCGATCTGAGCCCGAGCGCGAACACCGATATCGCGCCGACCGTCACGAAGCTGCTCGGGATATTGCCCAATATCGGTCCGGGCGGGCTTCACGCGTACGGCCGCCCGCTGCTGGAGGCGATGGAGAGCGGACGGCGCTCGCCGGGCGTGGCGCGGCCGATCGTGATGACGACGCGGCTTACGCTCCAGGGCGTCGCGGTCACGAGCACGCTCAGGATGACGCGCCTCGGCGATCGGTATTACCTCGACAGCTCGGACTCGGTGCGAACCCCGCTGGGAAGTTCACCGTAGACGACGCGACGGACTCTATTGCTGATCGCCTTCGAGCAAGAGCCGCACATGCTCTTGGGCGCGTGCTGTTCTTGGGGCGTCTCCGGCGCGCCCTTGCAAACGACATCCGCGTCTTCGCGGAAAATCCGCGCTTTACATTGTCGCCCTGTCCTCCGCCCCATCCGAGCGGGAGTGCCCATATCCAAGCGCGAAGTGTTCAGACCGGGTCTTCCCCTTCCGCTTCTGTTGTCGCGGAGTCGCGGAGTTTTTCAACGCCGGCGCTCGTCGCAGAAACCCCCTCTTCGAGTTGGCTACGGGGCGCGGCTATGGTTGGCTAGAGCGTACCGGTTCCTGCGCGTCCGGCGCATTGACCTGCCGGTCTCGGACGCCCGGCCTTGAGGAGAAGAGGCAGATGCTCAGAAAGATCTTTCGCTGGTTCGTCAGGGCGGCGATCACCCTCGTCGTTCTGTTCGCGATCGCGCTCTTGTCAGACTACCTTGCGCACCGAGTCGCCTCCGGCTCGGTTCTGGTCGTCAAGCTTAGAGGCCCGGTCGTCGAGCGCGGTCCCACCGGGCTCCTGAGTGCGTTCGGTCCGAGCCAGACGCCGCTCAACGTGCTCCGGCGCGCGATAACCAAGGCGGAGAAGGATCCCCGGATCGTCGGCCTTGCGGTCGAGGAAACCGACCCCCAGATGGAGCTGGCGCAGGCGCAGGAGATCGTCACGCTCATCAAGCATTTCAAGGCGACGGGAAAATGGACCGCGGCCTATATGGAGACTGCCGGTGACTTCGGCCCCGGAAACCTGCCTTATATCGTTGCCTCAGCGACCGGCGACGTCGCCATGATGCCCGAGGGCGAGCTGAATATCGTGGGCGTCGGGATGCGCGAGATATTCGCGCGCGGGACGCTCGACTGGCTCGGGATAACGCCCAATTTCGCCGCGATCGGCGCGTACAAGACTGCCGGGAACATCTTCACGGAGAAGGACTTCACGGCGGCCCAGCGCGAGGAGGACGACTCGCTCATCGGCGGCATGTACGACCAGATCGTCGCCGCCATCTCCGCTGAGCGCGCAATAAAGCCCGACGACGTCAAAGCCCTTATCGACCAGGCGCCGCTTTCTCCCAAGGCCGGCCTCAAGGCGCATCTGATCGACCATATCGAATACCTCGACCAGTTCACCGACGGCGTGAAGCATCACGGCGGCGTCAGGCACGACCTGGTCCAATACACCGATTACGGGCAGCCCGGGATGCTTTCCGGCCTCGGCGTGAAGGACAAGATCGCGGTCATCTATTGCGACGGCGAAATCGTGCGCGGCCCTTCGCAGGGTTTCGGGATGACGGGCGGCAAGGTGATCGGGTCGGACGACCTGGTTGACGCCTTCAAAACGGCGCGCGAGGACGATTCGGTGCGCGCAATCGTCCTGCGCGTCAATTCTCCGGGCGGCTCCGTGGTCGCCTCGGAGCTCATCCGGCGCGCGGCGGTGCTGGCGGCGAAGAAGAAGCCGATCGTGGTCAGCATGTCGGGCTATGCGGCCTCGGGCGGCTACTGGATCTCGACTCCCGCCAAGTTCATGGTGGCCGAGCCGGGGACGGTTACCGGCTCGATCGGCGTGCTCGGCGGCAAGTTCAACCTCTCGCCCGCGGCCCAGAAGATTTATCTCAACACCGGGCCGGTCACGCGCGGCGCGAATGTCGAGATGTTCGACGAGTTCACCGATTTCACACCCGCGCAGGCGACCATGTTCAAGGACCAGATTCTCGGCGAAACCTACCAGCATTTCCTGCAGATCGTCGCGAAAAGCCGCCACTTGACGGTCGAGGACGTGGACCAGATCGCGCAGGGCAGGGTGTGGACCGGACAGCAGGCGCTGGGCAACAAGCTGATCGATGAGATGGGCGGGTTCAACAAGGCGCTCGCGGAAGCGAAGAAACTCGCAAACATCCCGCCCGAGCGCGAGGTCGTGCTCGAGGAGTTGCCCGAGATGCCCGGCCTTCTCGAAAGGATTCTCTCGGGACGTTTTGCGCAGGCCGCAAGCCTTGGGCCCGCGCTCAAGAACTTCGCGCCCGCATTGGTCGCGGTCCGCGCGGCGCTTTCCGGCAACGGGCTTTTCTGCGTCGCCTACTGCCCGGTGGTGCCCGTGCTGTAGGGTGCGGGATGGCGAATTGCCGGACTCGCGCGCCGGCGTGGTAGGATTCGAGAGCGAACCTTCGCGCACGGGGGTGACCCTGCGATGAACAAGGAACTCGAGGATTTCCTGAACACGCTATGCGAGGCGGAACGCGCGGGCGGCCGCGTTCTGCATGAGCTGACGGCGATCGCGCCGTCGCCCGAGATGCATCATCTGCTGAGGAAGGCCGGCCACGACGAAGGCTACTGGGCCGGCGAGCTTGCCGCGCAGCTACGCAGGCTCGGCGGTCAGCCGTCCAATCGCACGGGAGATTTCGTCGAGAAAGTGCGTGCGGTCGGCGACTTTCGCGGCAAGCTCGAACTGCTCAACCGCGGCCAGCGATGGGTTATCCGAAAGATAAACGAGCAGCTTCCCTCAATCGGCGAGCCGGAGCTGGCCGGATTCCTCAAGGTCATGGCGCAGGGCCATGAGGTCAATATCGCCGCGGTTGAAGAGGCGATGAAGAAGCTCGGCTGAACCGCCGGGTCTTTGGCAGAGAGCGCGTGGACGACATTATCCGGGCGATATTCGCAGTGCTGATCGGAGGCGGCACTGCGCTTTACTTTTACCTGAAGGCGCGCAACCGCTACCGATGCCCCTATTGCGGGCGGCGCGTCCGATGGAAGGACGTCAACTGCCCGCATTGCGGCGAGGACATGAAGATGCGCCATCGCGCCGCTTCCGACGAGCTTCCCCAGGCACTGCGAACTCCGACTGCGGCAGAATCGCTGCGACCTCGGTCGCGCCGTCCGCGCTCGCGCCGCCGCCAGTCGTGACGGCGCAGTGGTTCAGCCAACCTCGCCGCTTGCAGTAGCCGCATTCGCATAATCGATGAGGCTCACCAACTGCTTGGTTTCGGGATCGGGTTGCCCTTGCCGTCGATTACCGGATCGGGGAACTGGCAGGCGTGAAGTTGCGTGCTCTGAAGTATTTGCGTCGAAGCCGCGATCCTAACCAAAGACGCGGCCGGCGAGATGACCGGGAAGATGACACCAACTTTCTTGCCAAGTTCTTGCACGACGATTCGGATCGGCTCGACTAAATCCGTATCGTTGGACACGACAAACGCTTCGTCGAATTGACCGCGCCAAGCGTCATGCACTAAGTGCACGCCTAGATTTACGTCCGATCCTTTCTCTTCCGTCTTATGCACCCAGGCAACACGCGGCATGGGCGATATACTCAGTGCGGTTGGATCAGGACGAAACCTTGGCGGATTTGAGGCGAGTGCCGCCCATTTTTTGGTCGAGAGAAAATTGCCCTTGTAGACCTCGATCTCTGGAATCGTTCCCAAGGCCTTGAGGTACAGGTGCTGACGGCGAGGGGCATCAGGATCTGGGCGACAACGTTGGCAGTGTAATATTTAATCCGTGCGATATTGTGCTTGGGCAGCACCGGTTGGAACAGCGCCTTTAGATTTAACCAACGATAAGGGGTGTTTCGAAGTGCCCGGTAGTACAGATTGAATCCGTCAACGTAGACGCATGTCTTCGGTG
>JAJYMR010000225.1 GCA_021786815.1 Deltaproteobacteria bacterium | reverse complement strand
CTGCAAGGCGTTCAACGCCCAGACGCAGAATATGCAGGGACTCGTGATCCCGGTGATCGTGACGGTCTATTCCGACCGTTCGTTCACCTTTGTCACCAAGAGCCCGCCCGCCTCGATCCTGCTGGCGAAGGCCGCGGGTGTCGAGAAGGGATCCAACGCCCCGAACAAGACCAAGGTGGGCACGGTTACACGCGCGCAGGTCGAGGAGATCGCCAGGGCCAAGATGAAGGACCTGACCGCAGCCGATCTCGAAGCCGCGGTGAAGACCGTGGCGGGCACTGCGCGCTCGATGGGTATCGAGGTCGTCGAGTAGGAGAGGCGTATAGTCCGATGGCGGGCAAGAAATATCACGAGGCTGCCAAGGGTATCGACGCGGAAAAGCGCTATTCGCTTGACGAAGCGCTCAAGCTCGTCGCGAAGCCGACCGCCAAATTCGACGAAACCGTCGAAATCGCGGTCAGGCTCAACGTCGATCCGCGCCAGGCCGACCAGAACGTGCGCGGTACCGTCGTGCTGCCCCACGGAACGGGCAGGACCGTCCGCGTGCTGGTGCTGACCAAGGGCGACAAGGAACGCGAGGCGCGCGAGGCGGGCGCCGACTTCGTCGGCGGCGAGGATCTTATAAAGAAGATCCAGGAAGAAAACTGGCTCGACTTCGATCGGGTGGTTGCGACTCCCGACGTCATGTCGATGGTGGGCCGGATCGCGAAGATCCTGGGACCGCGCGGCCTGATGCCCAATCCGAAAGTCGGCACCGTCACCTTCGACGTTGCCAAGGCGGTTTCGGAGGTGAAAGCGGGCAAGGTCGATTTCCGGGTCGATAAGGCGGGCGTGATTCATGCGCCGATGGGCAAGGTGAGCTTCGGAGCGGAAAAGCTAATCGAGAACGCACAGGCGTTACTCGCCGCAATCTGGCGCGCAAAGCCGGCCAGTGCCAAGGGCAACTACGTAAAGGGCGTGGCCGTGTCGTCAACGATGGGTCCTGGGGTGCGAGTGGATCCGGCTGCGGCTTCCAGAGAGGTCGCCCGAGCCGCCTGAGGCGCCGGGATGACGGGTTAGCGAGATGAGAAAAGAACAGAAAACGGCGACGGTCGAGCAGATCGCCGGGCGGCTGCGCGAGACGACTATCGCGCTCGTCTCGGAGCATCGCGGGATGACGGTTGCGGAGACGACGGAGGTGCGGCGCAAGCTCAGAGCGGTGCGCGGCGAGCTCAAAGTCGCCAAGAATACGCTCATCCGGCGTGCGATAAATGACACGAGCTTCTCCGCGCTCGAAGGCCATCTGGGTGGTCCGGTGGGACTTATCCTGGGCCAGGCGGACCCGGTCGAGCTCGCCAAGACGGTCGCCACGTTCAAGTATCTCGGCGAGAAGTTCAAGGTTCGTGGCGGCGTGCTCGGCGGCAAGCCGCTTACGGCGCAGGAGATCGAGGCGCTTGCGACCCTTCCGCCGCGCGAGGTTCTGCTTGCGCAGTTGCTGGGGCTTCTGAGCGCGCCGGCGACGCGGCTTGTCCGGCTTCTGAACGAACCCGGTTCGGCGCTCGCGCGCGTGATCGATGCGATCGGCAGGAAAGCGGGAGAAGGAACTCAGGCCCAGTAGCCCGGGCGAGGCGCCGGCTGCGCGGATTCGGGTAGGATTTCAGGATTTCAAAACCAAGAAGCTTTCGGGGCGCTCCCACATCTCCCCGGACGCGAGGACTAAGGAGATAAGGTAAAATGTCTGATGTGCAGCTGAGCCGGGATCAGGTCAAGGAGTACCTGAAGAACCTCTCCCTGATGGACGCCGCGGCTCTGGTCAAAGAGCTGGAACAGGAACTGGGCGTCTCGGCGGCGGCTCCAGTCGCGGTCGCGGCAGTTGCGGGCGCTCCGGCAGCGGGCGCGGCAGCGCCGGCGGCGGAGAAGGACGAGTACACGGTGATGCTGACCGGGTCGGGCGACAAGAAGATCCAGGTGATCAAGGTCGTGCGCGAAATCACCGGGCTGGGGCTCAAGGAAGCCAAGGACCTCGTGGACGGAGCACCCAAGCCGGTCAAGGAAGGCGCCAGCAAGGCGGAGGCCGAGGACCTCAAGAAGAAGCTGGAGGAAGCTGGCGGCTCGGTCGAGCTGAAGTGACAGGAGCCGGAGGACGTCTCAATACGCTGGATGAAGCCGCGGACCTGGGCGCGCGAGGCGCGCCGGGGTCGGTCATAGTCTTGAATTTGCGTGACGTCGGGCGCGTAGGGGAACTGCGCGCCCGCGATCATTATTTTTATTCAGGGATTTTCACTGTGCGCGGGTACTGTTCCGCGTGCGAAGCGGGTAGATGATGGCCCAGCAGAGTCAGGTTACGAGCAATCTTCGCCTGCGCCGTTCTTTTGGCGCGATCAAGAAGATCATCGACATACCGAACCTGATCGAGATCCAGAAGCGGTCGTACGAGGAGTTCCTCCAGGCCGACGTTGGACCTGAGCAGCGCGAGGAGCACGGGCTTCAGGGCGTGTTCAAGTCGGTCTTTCCGATCAAGGACTTCAACGAGACCGCCTCGCTGGAGTTCGTCAGTTATGAGCTTGGCCAACCCAAGTACGACGTCGAGGAATGCCATCAGCGCGGGATGACCTTTGCCGCGCCCATCAAGGTCAAGATCCAACTCGTCATCTGGGACGTCGAGGGCGGGCGCCGCGCGATCAAGAACGTCAAGGAGCAGGAAGTCTATTTCGGCGAGATACCGCTGATGACGGCCAACGGGACCTTCATGGTCAACGGCACCGAGCGGGTCATCGTCTCGCAGCTCCATCGCTCGCCCGGCGTATTCTTCGAGCATGACAAGGGACGAACCCATTCGACCGGGAAGCTCCTGTACTCGGCCCGCATAATCCCGCATCGCGGAAGCTGGATCGATTTCGAATTCGACCCGCGCGACGTGCTGTACGTGCGGATCGACCGGCGGCGCAAGTTCCCGGCCACGGTTCTGCTGCGCGCGCTCGGGATGACCACCGAGGACCTGCTCAACTACTACTATCACAAGGACGTCGTCATCCTTGACGGCAAGCAGCTCGCCAAGGCGTTCGTACCCGAACAGCTCCTCGGGCAGCGTGTCAGCCGCGACGTTAAGGACCCGAAGAGCGGCGATGTGATTGCGCGCGAGGGGCGGAAATTCAACAAGGCCATCGTGCGCGCGATGGAGCAGGCCAGGATCGCCGAGGTTCCGATCGATCTCGGCGAGGTCGTCGGGCGCATCTCGGCGCACGACGTGGTCGATTCGAATACCGGCGAAGTGCTGCTGCAGTGCAACGAGGAAGTCACCGAAGAGGCCGTTGAGAAGCTGCGCAGTCACGGTGTCAAGCGCTTCGAGGTGCTGTTCACCGAGGATCTGCCCGGAGGCGGGCCGCTTCGCCTGACGCTTGCGCAGGACAAGCTGACCACGCCTGAAGAGGCGATTATCGAGATCTACCGCAGGCTTCGCCCGGGCGATCCGCCCACGCGGGAGACCGCGACCACCTTCTTCAACAACCTGTTCTTCAACCCCGAGCGCTACGACCTGTCCAAGGTCGGCCGCCTCAAGCTCAACCACAAGCTCAAGATCGACGTTCCGCTCGACCAGGGCACGCTGCGCCGCGAGGACATCCTCGAGGTGGTCCGCTACCTGATGGACCTCAAGAACGGCATCGGGCAGGTCGATGATATCGACCATCTCGGCAACCGGCGCGTGCGTGCGGTCGGCGAGCTGGTCGAGAACCAGTTCCGGATCGGACTGGTCAGGATGGAGCGCGCGATCAAGGAGCGGATGAGCCTGCAGGATATCGAGACGCTGATGCCGCAGGAGCTGGTCAACTACAAGCCGGCCTCCGCGGTAATCAAGGAGTTTTTCGGCTCCTCGCAGCTCTCGCAGTTCATGGATCAGACCAATCCGCTCTCCGAGATCGCCCACAAGCGCAGACTTTCGGCGCTCGGTCCCGGCGGGCTCACGCGCGAGCGCGCGGGTTTCGAGGTGCGCGACGTGCACCCCACGCACTACGGGCGCGTGTGCCCGATCGAAACCCCGGAAGGGCCGAATATCGGCCTTATCGCGGCGCTTTCGACCTATGCGCGGGTCAACGATTTCGGCTTTATTGAGACGCCCTACCGGGTGGTCGAGAACGCGCGGGTGACCGACCGTATCGTGTATCTTTCGGCGCTCGACGAAGAGGACAAGGTAATCGCGCAGGCCAACGCGCCTATCGATGCGCATTCGCGATTCACCAGCGAGATGGTGTCGGCGCGAATCGGCGGCGAGTTCACGGTGGTGCGCGCCGACGAGGTCCAATACATGGACGTGTCGCCCAACCAGCTCGTGTCGGTTGCGGCCTCACTGATCCCGTTCCTCGAGAACGACGACGCGAACCGCGCGCTGATGGGTTCGAACATGCAGCGCCAAGCGGTACCGCTGCTCAAGACCGACGCGCCGCTGGTCGGCACGGGACTCGAGAAGACGGTCGGGCGCGACTCGGGCGTGACGCTTATTGCCAGGCGCGACGGCGTGGTCGAGAGCGTGGACGCCAAGCGGATCGTGGTGCGCGCTGACAAGCAGAGCAAGGACCTGCGCGACGCCGGCGTGGACATCTACAATCTGGTCAAGTACCAGCGCTCCAACCAGAACACCTGCATCAACCAGCGCCCCATCGTGGTCAAGGGCGAGCGGGTCAAGACGGGCGACATACTGGCCGACGGCCCCTCGACCGATCTCGGCGAGCTCGCGCTCGGACGCAACGTGCTGGTCGCGTTCATGCCGTGGGGCGGCTACAACTTCGAGGACTCGATTCTCATCTCCGAGCGCGTGGTCAAGGAAGACCTGTTTACGTCGGTACATATCGAGGAGTTCGAGTGTATCGCGCGCGACACCAAGCTCGGTCCCGAGGAGATAACCCGCGACATTCCGAATGTCGGCGAGGAAGCGCTCAAGGACCTGGATTCAAGCGGCATCATCCGCATCGGCGCCGAGGTCCGGCCAGGCGACATCCTGGTCGGCAAGATCACGCCCAAGGGCGAGACCCAGCTGAGCCCGGAGGAGAAGCTTTTGCGAGCGATCTTCGGCGAGAAGGCCGGCGAAGTGCGCGACACCAGTCTTCGCGTGCCGCCGGGCGTTGAGGGCACGGTTATTGACGCGCGCGTCTTCTCGCGCCGCGGCGTCAGCAAGGACGACCGCACCCAGGAGATCGAGAACCTGGAGATCGAGCACCTCAAGGAAGACGAGGCCGAAGAGATCCGGATTCTCAGGCTGGAGACGCTGCGCAAGTTGAAGCGGGCGCTTGCGGGCAAGAAGCTCGCGGCGCGCGTGATGTCCGACGACCGGCGCGTTTTGCTCAACAAGGGCGACACGGTCACGGCGGAGGCGCTCGAAGAGCTTGCGCCGCCGCTATGGGGCCAGCTCAGGGTCGAAAACGAGCAGGCGCAGGCCGAGGCCGCGCAGGCCATAGGCGCGATGACGGCGAACGTCGAGGCCATCCAGGCCCACTACGGCGCCAAGATGCAACGCCTGCAGGCGGGCGACGAGCTTGCCCCCGGCGTCATCAAGATGATCAAGGTCTTCGTCGCCATCAAGCGCCGCCTGCAGGTGGGCGACAAGATGGCGGGCCGGCACGGCAACAAGGGCGTTCTCTCGCGCATCCTGCCCGAGGAGGACATGCCGTACCTGGCCGACGGGACCCCGGTTGATATCGTGCTGAACCCGCTCGGCGTGCCGTCGCGGATGAACGTCGGGCAGATTCTCGAGACCCATCTGGGATGGGCGGCGTTGGAGCTCGGGCGCCGTATCGAGCAGGACCTGCGCTCGGGCGCTAGCGCGGCGCAGTTGCGCAAGCGGCTCAAGGAAGTCTATCCGGACGCCGAGAACCATGAGTTCATCGACGCGCTCGCGGACAACGACCTCTTCAAGCTCGCGGGCAAGGCGCTGGCGGGAATCCACGTCGCCTCGCCGGTCTTCGACGGCGCGCGTGAGGCGGAGATTTTCCAGCTACTAGAGCGTTCCAACCTTCCCGAGTCGGGCCAGTGCACGCTGCACGACGGGCGCAGCGGAAATCCCTTCGAGCAGCCGGTTACGGTCGGCGTGATGTACATGATGAAGCTGCATCACCTGGTCGAGGACAAGATCCACGCGCGCTCGACCGGTCCGTACAGCCTGGTGACCCAGCAGCCGCTCGGCGGCAAGGCGCAATTCGGCGGGCAGCGGCTCGGCGAGATGGAGGTCTGGGCGCTGGAGGCGTACGGCGCGGCCTACACGCTTCAGGAGATGCTTACGGTCAAGTCCGACGACGTGGCGGGGCGGACGCGGATGTACGAGGCGATCGTCAAAGGCGAGGCAACGCTCGAGCCCGGGCTGCCGGAATCGTTCAACGTCATGGTCAAAGAGCTGCAGTCGCTCTGTCTGAACGTGGAGCTTCTGGAACCGACACAGCGCGGCTAGAGGGCTAAGAGCAAGGAGTTAAACGGGATGGAAGATCTTTTCGGACTTTTCGAAAAGCCCAAGAATCCCCTTTCGTTCAGCGCGATCCGGATCGCGATCGCGTCGCCGGAGATGATCCGTTCGTGGTCGCACGGCGAGGTCAAGAAGCCTGAGACCATCAACTACCGGACCTTCAAGCCTGAGCGCGACGGGTTGTTCTGCGCGAAGATTTTCGGGCCAACCAAGGATTACGAGTGTAACTGCGGCAAGTACAAGCGCATGCGCCATCGCGGCGTGGTGTGCGAGAAGTGCGGCGTCGAGGTCATCCAGTCCAAGGTCCGGCGTGACCGGATGGGCCATATCGACCTTGCGGCGCCGGTTGCGCACATCTGGTTCCTGCGTTCGCTGCCCTCGCGAATCGGGACCCTGCTCGACATGACGCTCAAGGAGTTGGAGAAGATTCTCTACTTCGAGAGCTATGTCGTGACCGACGGGGGCGAGACCGCGCTCCAGTACCGCGAGCTGCTCACCGACCGCAAGTATCGCGAGGCGCGCGAGCAGTTCGGCGAGGCGTTCAAGGCCGAGATGGGCGCCGAGGCGATTCGCACTCTGCTTTCGCAGCTCGACCTCGACAAGCTCGCCGAGGAGCTGCGCGCCGAGATGAAGGCGACGCAGAGCGAGGCGCGGCGCAAGAAGGTCGCCAAGCGGCTCAAGGTGGTCAACGCCTTTCGGGAGTCGGGCAACCGGCCCGAATGGATGATCCTGACCATCCTGCCGGTCATTCCGCCCGATCTCCGTCCGCTGGTTCCACTCGACGGGGGACGGTTTGCGACCTCGGACCTGAACGATCTCTACCGGCGGGTTATCAACCGCAACAACCGGCTGAAGCGGCTCATCGAGCTCAACG
Organism: Deltaproteobacteria bacterium; assembly: GCA_021786815.1. Classification (GTDB taxonomy): domain Bacteria; phylum Desulfobacterota; class Binatia; order Binatales; family Binataceae; genus DTIX01. Next base: position 1,352 of record JAJYMR010000225.1, on the reverse strand, counting down.
CTCCCGACATCATCATCCGCAACGAGAAGCGGATGCTCCAGGAGGCGGTTGACGCGTTGTTCGACAACGGGCGGCGGGGACGCGCGATCACGGGTCCTTCCAAGCGTCCGCTCAAGTCGCTGTCCGACATGCTTAAGGGCAAGTCGGGCCGTTTCCGTCAGAATCTGCTCGGCAAGCGGGTCGATTACTCGGGCCGCTCGGTCATCGTGGTCGGTCCCGAGCTTCGGCTCCATCAGTGCGGACTACCCAAGAAGATGGCGCTCGAGCTGTTCAAGCCGTTCATCTACAACAAGCTCGAGGAAAAGGGCTACGTCACGACCATCAAGAGCGCCAAGAAGATGGTCGAGAAGGAAGGCAAGGACGTCTGGGACATCCTCGACGACGTGATCCGCGAGCATCCGGTGCTGCTCAACCGCGCCCCTACGCTCCATCGCCTCGGCATCCAGGCCTTCGAGCCGGTTCTGATCGAGGGCAAGGCCATCCAGCTCCATCCGCTGGTCTGCGTGGCCTACAACGCGGACTTCGACGGCGACCAGATGGCGGTGCATGTGCCGCTTTCGGTCGAGGCGCAGGTCGAGTCGCGGGCCCTGATGATGTCCACGAACAACATCCTGTCGCCCGCGCACGGAAAGCCGATCATCGTTCCGACCCAGGACATGGTGCTCGGGCTTTACTACATGACGCGCGAGCGTCCGCTTGCCCGCGGCGAGGGCAAATTCTTCTCGGGGCCCGACGAGGTGCGGATCGCGTACGATCACGGCGAAGTGGACCTGCACGCGCGCATCATGGTCAGGCTTCCGGCGGCGCAGGTTGACGAAGGCGTCGCCTCTGCCGAGGCGGCCGGTAACGGCGGCAACAGCGGCAACGGCGCGCACGGGCCTTTCAAGCGCGTCGAGACCACCGTGGGCCGGGTGCTGCTGTACGACGTGGTTCCTCCCGAGATTCCCTTCAACGAAGTGAATCGCACGATGAAGAAGAAGGAGCTCGGCAACCTCATCGACCTCGTTTATCGCAAGTGCGGCAACAAGGCGACGGTCATCTTCGCCGACCGGATGAAGGACACGGGCTTCCAGTTCGCGACCAAGGCCGGGATTTCGATCTCGATCAAGGACATGAAGATCCCGCCGCAGAAGGCCAACCTGCTCGAGGAGGCGCAGAAACAGGTCGCCGAGATCCAGAAGCAGTACAACAACGGCGTAATCACCGACGGCGAGCGCTACAACAAAGTGGTTGACATCTGGGCCGAGGTCCAGGACCAGATCGGCGGCGCGGTGCTCAAGGGGCTCTCGACGCAGGTCTTTGGCAAGGACGCCAAGGGCGCCGAAGTCGTCGGACCGTCGTTCAACCCGATC
>JAJYMR010000220.1 GCA_021786815.1 Deltaproteobacteria bacterium | reverse complement strand
CCACCGCCGCAAGCCGATGAAAGTCGGCCATCGAGGCCTTTCCAATCGCGCCTCCGTCGGCTGCGGGATGCATGTGCACGATATCGGCGCCAAGGGTCACGTGGACCGTTGCGGGTGCGCCGGCCTGGTAGGCGGCGGCAAAGATGCTCGCGTCGCGGTGTTTGAGTCCCGCGCGAAGTATCTCGCGGCCAACGACTTCGCCAAGGCCCTTGTTCTCCGAGGCCGCGAGCTTCGCCGCGTGGTTGAGGAACGCGCCCGTCTCCTCGGCCATCCCGAAGCTTCCGTCGGCAAGTCCCTGGCCCACGTCTTCCGACGTGCGTCCGGCCATCGCAAGCTCGAAGTCGTGGATTATCGCGGCGCCATTGGTCGCGATAGCGCCGATGATTCCATCGCGCAGCAGGCCGCATATCAGGGGACCGAGCCCGACCTTGATGGGATGGGCGCCGCTCATCAGCAGAAACAGGCGCTTTGCGCGGCGCGCGCTCGCAATACGCCGGGCGAGTTCGCGAAGGTCCTGCGCCGCCAGCACGGCGGGCATCGAGTCCAGAAATTCGCCTATCGAGGCGCCGGCGGCCACTTCCTGCGCGAACTGGTTGCGTTTGACCAGGCGCGAGAGCGTGGAGAGCTTTCTGGTGCGGGCGCGCTTCGGATCGATTGGCTTGAGCTTCATCAGAACCGGGTTTTTCTCCGTCACGAGGACGTAAAACGGCAATAGCGTAATAGCGTATCGGAAGGCCGGTTGGCCGCCAAACCGGCGCCTTGCGCGGGCGGGCGTCTAACATGGGAGGCCGAAACACGATGCGATCCTCCATCGACAAACGTGTACCCGTAATGCGAAAATGCGGGGGTCTGCGCCAAGGCTTGAACAGAACTTCAAACTCTTGTAATAAGCGCACACTGTTTCAGCGTTGTTCGACGTTACGTCAACGATGGCGTTTCGGGGATACGCTGGAGCTGGACAGGCGATTAGAAAACGACGCTAGCGCTGGGGCTGTTTACGGCTAGCTCAGGGATGTTCGCGACCGATTTGATTCACAATAGCGACAGGGGATTTGAGGTTCCTTCCCGCTTTAGCCGCCGCGCATAATTGGGAGAACAGGTTTGCGCCCGCAAGGGACACTTGCAGTCGAAGGTTTCCTTGGCGCGGGTTATCAAACTTGGGCGATATTTGGATGGGCAGCCCGGAGGGGTACCGGGCTGGTGCAGCAAAAACTCGGATTATCAACCCTAAGGGATGTCACAGTTCTCACTCCATGAAGAAACTTGCATTCATTGTTTTCACCCTATGCCTGCCGGCGCTCGCTTGGGCGGCGACCGGCGAGCCGCTCGCCACGATCCAGTGGAACGGAACCGCTCATGACGGCGTCTTCGCGCTTGCGCGCAGAGGAGACGAGCTCTGGGCCGCAACCAACTTCGGATTGCTCCTGAAGCGAGGTTCGAAGCCTTGGGAAACAGCGGTCAAGAGCAACGGCAACGCTCTGCTGGGGATCGGATTCTCGCCCCAGGGAGACGGAATCGCCGTAGGGCAGAACGGCTTGCTGATGGAAGTCAAGCCGAACTCCGAGAATTGGAAGACCCAGAACTCCGGCGTCAAGCACCGTTTGATGTGGGTTGCCTCGAACAGTCGCGGCGATTTCCTGGTGGTTGGCGCCTTCGGCACGGTTCTCTATCGGGCGGCCGGCAGCGACCAGTGGCAGAAGGTCGCCGTCAAATCGAGCCAAGGCGAGGAGCCGCATCTTTACGGTGCGTTCTTCGTCAGCGACGACGAAGCTCTAGTCGTCGGCGAGAACGAAAGCCTGCTGGACTTCGACAAGGGCAACATCGTCCAGCAGGTCGAGTTGGGGCAACCCCCCGCTTCGGCCAGTTCCAAGTCAAGTCCCGGCGGCGACCAGGGCGACACCGTTGTCACGCCCTCGCTTTTCACTGTCACGTACTGCGATGGGATGCTGGTGGCGGCGGGGCAGCGCGGGCTCGTTCTCAGCAAGAGCCTCGCGGCCGAAACCAAGGCGACGCCCAAACCGGCGCCGAAGCGCGCGCGCGGGCGAAAAAAGCCGGACAAGGCCGACAAGCAGCCCACGGGACTTCTGGCCGACTGGCACAGCGCGGAGATAAGCGGCCAGCCCGACGTCTATGGCTTGGCCTGCACCGTTGGCGGGACGCTTATCGGCGTGAGCAACAACGGAACTATCGTGACCGGGACGCGGCAGGCGGGAACGGACCTCGCCTGGCAAACCATCTACGCCAAGGGACTGTATGCGCCCTGGCTGTCGGCGGTTCTCCCCTCGGGCAACGATAATTTTCTTGTCGCCGGACCGGCAAATATTTGGGAAGTGAGTTTTTCGAATGGCAAGTAATGGCAAAGGCTTTTCGCGCTTTCTGATCGACCATCGCTGGGGATACATCATCCTGTCCGTCGTGATCACGATCCTGGGCGTGATCGGCGCGATGCGGATGGAGATTCGCACGCACTTTTCGGACCTCCTGCCCGAACACAGCAAAGTCATCGATGTGTTCAAGGAGTACGAGGATTTCTCCGCCCCGCTCAACGTACAGATCCTGCTTCACACCAAGAAAGGAACGATCTTCACGCCGGACACGCTCGCGGCCATCTTCAAGATGACCCGCGACATCGACCTGCTGCCCAACATCGACCACAACACGGTCCTGTCGATCGCTTCGAGCAGTGTCCGCGTCACCCGCGCGACCCCGTCGGGCGTCGAATCCTTCCCAGTCATGCCGGACGTTCCGCCCAAGACCGCGGCGGGCGCGGCTGCGGTTCGCGCCAAGGCGCTTGTTGCGCAGGGCGTGATAGGCATCCTGGTCTCGCCCGACCACAAGAGCACGATCATCGAGGCCGGATTCCACGAGAAGGGCATCAACTACCAGTTGCTCTTCGATCGCGTCCACCAGATGATCGCCGCGGCCGCCGCGAAGGACCCGAATCTACAATTCTATCCGGCCGGCCGCATAATGCTGATCGGGTGGGTCTATCATTACGGCTCGCAGGCGCTCTGGATCTTCCTGTTTTCCTTCCTGCTCATCGCGCTTGCCCATATCGACTACATGCGCAGTCTGGCGGGAGCGGGCACGCCGCTCATCGTGGCCGCTCTCTCGACGGTATGGGGCGTCGGAGCGGGCGGATGGATGGGTCTCAACCTGGAGCCGCTGACGCTGGTCGTGCCGGTGCTCCTGATGGCGCGCGCGTTGAGCCATTCTATCCAGATGACCCGGCGTTACTACGAAGTTCTCTACGAGCGCGGCGACCAGCTTGCGGCCTCGGCGGAGGCGCTCAGCACGATGTTCCCTCCGGCGGCTTTGGGAATCCTGTGCGACGTGGTCGGCCTTTACCTGCTGATGATGGTGCCGATCCCGATCATCCAGAAGCTCGGCCTGTTCTGCGGCACGTGGTCGCTGCTCATCGTCCCGACCGTCGTGCTGATGACGCCGGTTCTGCTCGCGGTGCTCCCGCCTCCGCGCGACGTCAAAGTTTTTATCACGCGCGAGGTGCCTTCGGTAAGCACGCACATCATCGAGCCGCTCCAGAAGGGCCTGGCGCAACTGATCAAGCCGGGATGGCGTATCGGGACTGCGGCGGTGATTGTGCCGATGGCGGTGGTGCTTTTCTACTTCGCATCCCATCGCGCGGTCGGAAACGCGGCGGTCGGAAGCCCGCTGCTGCGTTCGAACAACGAGTTCAACATCGCCGACCAGATGATCAACCACAATCTGGCCGGAACGGTGACGCTGAACGTAATCTGGGAAGGCAAGCGTCCCCACGCGATGAAGTTCCCGGGGACCTATGAGTCGATGCGCCAGTTCCAGCGCAATATCGAGCGCGAGAAGGGGGCAGAAGCGACCTTTTCCATGGCCGATTACCTGCCGGCAACCAACCGCCTGCTTCACGGCGGCAATCCGAAATGGATCCCCGTCGATCTGAACGAGCGCAATGTCGCGGGCGACATGTTCTGGACCCTGACCGGTCACAGCCTTACGGACTTTGCGGCGCTCGTAAGGCCCAATCTCCAGAGCGGCGACGTGATCCTCTGGTACAAGGATCTGCGCAGCAAGACCGTCGCGCATGCGATGAATGAAGTCCAAAAGGCGCTTGCCCCGATCCAGGCCAACAACAGCTCGAAGGACTACAAGATCCGGCTTGCGGGCGGCGCGGTCGCGATGCAATACGCGATGGACCAGGTGGTTCAACGGGCCAACCTGCGCATCCTCATCTATCTGCTCGCGGCGATCTTCGCGATGGCGGCCTTGACCTATCAGTCGTTCACCGCGGGACTGGTGCTCATTGTCCCGCTGGTGCTCGCGCAGTTCGCGACCGATACGGTTATGTACCTGCGCGGCGTCGGGCTCGACGTGAATACGCTGCCCGTCATCGCGGTCGGTCTCGGCGTTGGTATCGACTACGGCATCTACCTGCTAAGCCGCATGTGCGACGAGTATCAGACCGCCGCCGATGGCGACGTGTACTCGGCCGTGGTGCGAGCGGTTTTCACCACCGGAGAGGCTACTTTTTTTGTGGCCTTTACGATGGTAGTCGGCGTGCTTCCGTGGTATTTCCTGTCGGGGCTGAAGTTCCTGGCTGATATGGGGCTTATGCTTGCGCTGGTGATGGCCTTCAACGCGATCCTCGCGCTGGTAGTCATCCCGGTGGAAGTGGTATTCATCAAGCCGAAATTTCTCGGCCGGGTAAAGTTGATGAGGCATTAGGATAACAAACACACTTACGCCATTTGGCGAAAGCGAGGTGATGCGCTGAGGACAACCATGCGGAAATCGAGATGTAGCGGGAGGATGGCTGTCGGACGTTCGGGGGACGGGAGTGGTTGTCGCCAGGCGTTCGGTGGTCAAGGGCAAGAGTTAAGACAAAACAGGCCAGCAAAAGACGTCGGGCCTAAAACTTCTAGGACCGGAAAGTAGGAGAAGACGGTAACAATGCGTGGCAAGTGCTTAGCTAAAGCCTTTGCGGCTACGGCAGCGACGCTGATCCTGATGGCTATACCGCCGGTCTTCGCCCAGGAAAGCCTGGATCTGGGACCGGTACACATTGACGTTCAGAACGCCGCGGAGACCGATTGGGCGATCTCTACCGCGGGCAAGAACAACGCATTCAACAACAACTCCAACGCGGGCGTTTCGTGTCCGCCCAACGGCAACAGCAGCGCCCCGGGTTGCGGCCTCTCGACCAACGGCAACTCGTGGAACCTGATGGCGTACCGCTTCGATACGCTCATCAACGGGCGCGTCAGCTCGGACACGGCGGAGCGGTTCGGACTCGACAACTGGGACTTCTTCGTCCACGGCCGGTTCTGGTCGAATATCGTTCCGCTCGGAATCGACGGCAACATGCCGAGCACTCACGAGATGAACTTCGCCCAGCATTATCCGGGCAACGGATGGACGGCGACGGTTGCCGAGAACAATTACGAACTCGATGCGGCTGAAGCGTACACCGACCTGAGAAAGGGCCGGTGGTGGCTGCGCCTTGGCAAGCAGCAGATCGTGTACGGCGAGGAACTCGGCTTCCAGACTCTGGACGCGGTTAACTCGCTGGATTTCCGGCGGCACAGCATCATCAACTTCTCCGGACTCGAGTTCTCGGACGCGCGTTACGGAACCAACGCGGCCCGTCTGACCTATGATGTAGGCGACCAGCTCTCTCGCTTCGGAATTCATCGTGCGCGCATAACGGCCTGGGTAGCCCAGTTCGAGCCGGACGTTTTCCTGCCACCCGGAAGCGCGTACAACGCATCGTTCAACGCCTACGAAACAGTGGTTCCAGGCACGGGCCCCTACAGTCTCTACAACTCCGTCGGCGAGGCGTCGTATGGCGCGGTCGCCGAATGGAGCATGCTCGGCGTGGACTTCAGCGCGAACTTCTACAGCCATCCGGAACGGGTGGGCTATTTCAGCGTGGCTGGCATAGCGCCGAACAGGTCTAGCGGTATCCAGGGGCTGAACCTGAACGATCCTACGGGATACTATGACCTTCTCCTCGCCGAGAACATGCCGCGCGAGTACATCTTCGGCGGGATGGCGTCGTACATGATCCAGCCCATCTATACGTTCCCGGGCGCGGACATTATCAACGGCGACATCGTACGGTTCTCGGGCACCTACACGCCGAACAAGACGCTGGCCGCTCCGGGTTACAACCAGCAGGGCTTCGTTCGCATGGGGGATCTGAACCTCGCGGTCGACATCGAAAAGGATTACCGGTGGACCGAGGCTCTGCCGTCGGCGTTCATCCTTGCGGAGTACAACTACCGCAGCGCGAGCAGCCTTTTCGGCGATACGTGGCTGTTTGCCAACGCCAGGGCGGATCACATGTTCAACCTGTTCCTGCTGAGCATGCAACAACCGCTTCCGCTCGCGCGCTGGACCCTGGTGAACGTGCTTGAAACCGAGGCGAACCAGAACTTCTCGTTCTTCGAACAGCCGGGGGTCGTTTATAAGCCGACTTCGGCTCAGGAGTACGACGTGTTCTACAACTTCGCCAGTGGAACGCTCGCGTCCTTTGAAGGGCCGTTCCAGTTCATGGACGAAATCTGTATCAGGGCCATCTATAAGTTCTAGGTGGGAGGGACGCATGAGGAAGCCCCGGGCGCACTGGCTGTAACGCCGCGGGGCGGCTAAAAAAAAGGAAAATTGGTGGGGCCTCGAATTACAAACTCCGGGGCCCCACCGAGGAGCCGCTATATGCGAGTCCTGAAATATAGGGACGGCTGGACGCGGCGACATTTCCTGGAGCAAGTTGGCAAAGGCATCATGGCAGCCGGGGTGCTGGCGCCGCTCTGGGATGTCATCGCAGACACGGGCAGTTGCGAAGCTGCCTACCCACCCGAGTTGCTCTCGATTGAAGCCTACACGAAGGGCAAGCTCAAAGTCGGCGGAGTGCTGAACGCCGACAACGTTGACGTCGTCAAGGACATCCTTGACCCTGCGGCTTACTACCAGATCAAGAATGAAGGCCGCATCGTCGATCTCGCGCCGACCACCACCGAACTCGATCACCTGACGCCGAAACCTTTTCTCGCCGCTACGATCAATAACAAGGGGATGCACGTTATCGGCAAGGACGGCAACGTGTGGACCAAGGATGGGAAGCCCTGGATAGGCGGTAACCCGTTCCCCGAACCGAAGACGCCCCAGGAATGCCTGATGTCGAACACGCTCAGCTGGGGCAAGCACGACTGTTTCGCCGGGTCGATTATCGACTGGGACACCAACGCCGCCGGCGACGTCGAGTACAACTACAACTTCTTCTACGTCGAGTGGAACACGGTCGGCCGCCTGATGCTCGACCCCAAGCCGTACATGGCCGGTCACGAGGCCCAGTTGCGCTACTTCCCGCTGCTCATCACCTCGCCGGAAGATCAGCGCGGAACTTCCTTCCTGCAGATCTGGGCCTACGATCAGCATCGGTTCCCCGAGTTCTACGGCTACACGCCGCTGCTCAAGCGCACCCGCAGCTTCCCGACCGACCAGCGCTTCGAACCGCAGTTGCCGGGCTGGACTTCCTTCACCAGCGAGGCTTGGATGGCGGGCGACCCGCTTCTCACCTGGGGTAATTTCCGTATCGTCGGCAAAGGTCCGGTCCTGACCTGCGCCGGCCATTGCGCCGACCTCACCAAGGAAAACTGGCTCCACGACGTCTGCGGCGGCAAGACCGGGAAGAAATACTTCCGCACGCGCATGGAGCTGGTTCCCGAGGCCTACGTGTGCGAGATGGAGCCCGTGAAGTATCCACGGTCTCCGTATAGCAAAAAGAGGATTTGGTATGATGCACGCACGCTCAACCCATTGACGATGATCACCTACGATCGCCAGGGCAAGGTCTGGCAGCAGTGGGAAGGCGGTTTCGACCTCTATCAGCGTCCGCAGGGCGCGAAGTGGGTCGAAGACGTGCCGGACGAGTTCTGGGCCTGGACCCACGTTCACGCCCACGACCTGCAGAGCAACCGGATGCAGAGATTCCAGCTTGTGCGCGAGATACCGGGCGGTTTCCATACCGACGTTGATAAACCGCAGCTTTTTGGTGACTACTGCTCGATGAGCGCGCTTAGGCGTCTCGGCCGCTAAGAGAAACTGTTCCGCTTTTGCGGATCTCATCCAAGGGTGTCGCCGGCTACCGGGCCGGCGGCACCCGCGTTAAAGAGGAAATCGCTCGGTTTGCGCCGTTACCAAGCGAACGCTGGCTCGTCTCCGAATTGATCGCGCCGAAGGTCCGGCGCGCTCAACCCGGAGCGGCAGGTAGGACATATTTATTGTTGCATTTACGTTTCGACTGCGAGAAATTCTGAATATCTTTTGATAGCGGGTTTAGATTTTACCATCGCTCATGGAGGGCGGATGGTTTCGCTCCTCATCGTCAGGAGCAGAGTGAAGAGAGGACAACTCTATGCGAATTCTCAAGTACACCGACGGATGGACCAGGCGGGTCTTTCTGGAAAAGGTCGCCAAAGGGGTCGCCGCAGCCGGTGTTATTGCGCCGCTGTGGGACGTGATGTGCGACACCGGCAGCTGCGAGGCGGCATACCCGCCCGAACTACTGTCAATCGAGGCATACACCAAGGGCAAACTGAAGGCCGGCCAGGAGCTCAACGCCGAGAATGTCGATATCGTCAAGGACCTGCTCGACCCGATCGCGTACCATCAGATCAAGAACGACAAGCGCGTCGTCGATCTGGTGCCGAC
>JAJYMR010000254.1 GCA_021786815.1 Deltaproteobacteria bacterium | reverse complement strand
GCGAGCGGCGCTCGCGTTACCCGGGCCTCACCCGTCCCGAGCTTTCAGTGATAACCGCCTACACGAAGATCGACCTCGTCACGCGGCTCGAACGGTCGGCTTTCGTCGATGAGCCCTATCTCGTCCCACGGTTTCTCAAGCCGTACTTCCCGCCCTCGATTGTAGAGCGCTTTTCAGACGATATCGCCGGCCATCGCCTTCGCCGCGAGTTGGTGGCGACGCGGATGGTCAATGAGCTGGTGGACAGGATGGGCTCGGTCTTCGTCTTCGAGACCGCGCGCGACCACGGTATCGAGGCCGACGATGCGGTCCGCGCTTGGGTAATCGGCGCCGATATCGTCGGTCTGCATGAACGGGCGGAAAAGCTCTTCGGGCGCGAGGCCGGTCTCGGCGCCGAGGCCGAAGTGTCGGTGTTTCTCGCGCTCGAACGCGCGGCGGCCGAGGCGACTGCCTGGGTGATTGACTATTGCGATCCGTCCTGCGCGATCGCCGAGACGGTTGACCGTTTCAAATCCGCCTTTATCTCGCTTGCGGCCGAGTTCGAGTCCTTCCTAAGCGGAAACGAGCGCGAACGCTTCGAGCGCGCGTACCGCGATTCGCGCGCGACGGTGAACGAGGAGGAACTCGCGCTGGAACTTGCCCGGCTCGCCTTCTCGCGCCATCTGCTCCAGGTTCTGGACCTGAACGCGCGCAGCGGTTTCGAAACTCCCAAGGCTGCGGCCGTTTACTTCGGGCTTGCGCGCGAGATGGATTTTGCGGCGTTGGAGAGCGCGCTCTCCGGACTCGGCGCAAGCGACGACAAATGGACGCGCAGATGCGTCCGGGAGCTGTTTGCGGAACTGGAGCGCTCACGCGTGGCGCTCTGCCGGTGCATTCTGTCCTCGGCGCGCACGCTCGACGAAGGCCTGGCGGCGCTCAGACGCGAGCATCTGCGGCGCTTCCGCGAGGTCGAGCATCTGATGGCCGAGTTGCGCACCACGCCCGCGATAAACCTCGCGGCGGTGCACGTTGCGGTGGGAACGGTCTCGCGGCTTGCGGCGGAACTTTGAGCGCTCAGGGCGCTGCGACGCCGCCGAGCGACGCAGTGTCCTGAAGTGAGGCGGCTTCGCTCGCCGCAACCGCGCTTTCCATGGTCGCCACGAGGTCCTGATGAAGCCGCGCACCGGCTGCCAGGAAGAAGGCCGCAGTCGCGTAAGCCACCGCGACCGAAAGCACGTCCAGCGCGAAGATCGTGCCCCAGACGAATCCCGTGTAAACGGCAACCGGCCCGAGAAAACGGCTGGCAACCACCATGCACACAATCGTCCAGGCATTGTAGCCCGACAAAAGGGCGACGAAAACGACGATACGGATGGCGACTTTGAAGAAGCGGCCGCGCATCAGTTCGTAGCTTCGGGTAATCGCAAGGAAGCCGCGACGGCCCTCGAAAATCAGCGCGAATTGCGCGAAGTAAAGCCACAGGAAAACCAGCGCGCCGGGAATCAGGAACAGCTTCAGCCCGATCAGCATCGGCACAAACTGCAACACCATCACCCACAGAAACGCCGGCGCGATCTGAATCGCGAGCCGATACGTCTCTATCGTCTCCGATAGGGCGTTGCGCGCCTGCCGCCCCTCATCTCTGAGCAGTGCCAGCAGGCACAGCACCGCGAGGTTCACCGCAACCATCGTGATCACGCCCGCCACGACGTGCAGCGTCGTGGTCAGCCAGTGCGGATATGGGTCGGGCGGCGCGGAAACCTCGGGATGGTAGGGCTCCTGCACGAGCCTTAGAGGGGAGCCGGCCAGCGGATGGAACTCGACCGATTTGGCGCCCGAAAGCGTGTTCGCGAAACGCGCTTGCAGGTTCAGCGCCTCGGGCAGCACGCATAACGAGGACGCGAGCACCAGCGGCGCCAGCACCAGCGCAAGCGTCGCCCAGTTGCCCCGCAGGTCATTAACCGCGTTCGCCAGATAGATGAAACTGCTACGTAAACGCGTCTGCGCCACAGTGCGTTGAGGGTTGCATCCCGTGACGCCCGATACAAGCCCGCCGCCTCCTGTCACGGCACGGGTACACCGCCGATGGGCTGGTAATGTATACTTAACGATGCCCCTTCGAGTGATACGACGAGCCGGGAGATATTGTGGTCATGGATGAGCATGAACGCGCGGAAAAAATAAAGCAGGAAAACCGGATGCTGCGGCGGCTTCGCTTTCTGGTCGACCTGACCTTCGCGACCATCGCCCAGGACGACTCGCTGACCCTCGATGAGGCATGGAATCACGTGCTTGCGCTTAAGTCGGCTGCGGTTGCGATGTTCCCCGGCAAGGAAGAGACGTTCGATCTGATCTATATGCCCCGGTTCTCGCGCCTGCTCGCCGAACGCTACCACGCCAACTGACCCCACTGTGGCGTCCGGGCCGATGAACAGGCTTGGCGGAAGAATTGCGCGGCCCGACGGCTCTCTGCTCCGGGGCTTCGTAAGCTTCGACGGGCGCGTCGTCTCGATTGAGCCTTCCGATCGCGCCGGCCACGACTATATCCTGCCCGGACTGCTTGATCTGCAGGTAAACGGTTCGCACGGCGTTGACGTGATGAGCGCGTCGGCGGACGGCCTTCTTAGCATTTCCAAAAGGCTTGCGGCCGAGGGCACGACCGGATGGCTTCCGACCGCGATAACCTCGCCGCTCGAATCTATCGAGCGAGTTCATCGCAGCGTCGACGAAGCCGCAACCGCGCAGGAGCACGACGACCGCGCCGACTCGGGCGCATCGATCCTCGGGATGCATCTCGAGGGGCCGTTCATCTCGTCGCGCCGACTCGGTGCGCATCCGAAGCTCAACCTGGAGCCTGCGGGCGAAGCGCTGGAGCGGATTCTCGCGCTCGACCGCCTTCGCCTGCTCACGCTTGCGCCCGAATTGCCCTCGGCGCTCAAAGCGATTTCGCGTCTTCGCGCCCGGGGCGTGGTCGTCTCGCTTGGGCATACCGATGCGACGTTCGAGCAGGCCGAAGCGGGTATCGCGGCCGGAGCCACGATGTTCACGCATCTGTTCAACGCGATGCGCCCGATGAGTCATCGCGACCCCGGCGTGATCGCCGCAGCGCTTCTCGCGCGGGCCGCGATGCCGGCAGTGATCCCCGACGCCGTGCACGTCCATCCCGCGATGCTGCGGCTGGTTTATCGGCTTCGCGGTGCTGCAGGAATGATCCTGACGACCGACAAAATCGGGCTCGCCGGAGCGCCTGAAGCTTCAACAAGCCTTGTCGGCGTGCGTATCCGGGTCGAAGGCGGCGCGGCGCGGCTCGAGGACGGAACCCTTGCGGGAAGCGTCATCTCGATGCTCGACGGAGTGCGCGTGATGGTCGAGAAGGCGGGAGTTACGGCCGGCGAGGCGGCGATGATGGCGGCGGGCAATCCCGCGGCGATGCTTTCACTTGCCGATCGTGGCAGGATCGAGCCCGGCGCGCGCGCCGATTTGCTCGTGCTCAGTCCGGGATTAGATTTGAAAAATGTTTTCGTCGCGGGGCGAGAGGCAGGCTGAGAGGCTCCGCACCGGTCCATAAGCCGGGATTTCATCCGCAACTGCAACGGAGAACGGAATGCCACTCAACAAGGCCTGTATCGGCAAGCAGTATCCACCGATCGTGACCGACGCCACGCTCGAGGCGATGCAGAACTATGCGCGCGCCTACAACGACGACAATCCCGCCTTCTTCGACGCGAACCGGCCGGGCGGAATCGTTGCGCCGCCGATGTACGCGGTGGTCGTGACGTGGCCGTCCGTGATGGCCGCGATGGGCGATCCGGAACTGAGCGTCGATCTCATGCGCCTGCTCCACGGCGAGCAGGACATGGAATTCCTCGGCGCCATCCGGCCGGGCGACAAAATCACTTCGGCGGCGCGGATCGCCTCTATCGAAACCAAGGCGACGGGCGAAACGATGGTGGTGGAGCTGAACGCGCACAACCATCGAGGAGAACACGTCCAGCGAACGCTCTTCAACGTATTCATCCGCAGCGGCGGAAGACGCGGAGCGCTCGAGAAGCGCGAGCCCGAGCCCGAGCGCGGCGAGCCGCTGTTCACCGTTGCGCAGACAATCGACAAGGATCAGACCTATCGCTATCGGGACGCGTCCGGCGATATCAATCCGATTCACGTTGACGAGAGCTTCGCCAGGATGGCGGGACTGCCGGGCATAATCGTCCACGGGCTCTGCACGATGGCGTTCACGTCGAAGGTGATGATCGACAAGCTCTGCGCCGGCGACCCGCTCAGGTTGAAGCGTCTGCGCGTCAGGTTCACGCGTCCGGTCTTTCCGGGACAAACGATCACGACCAGCGTCTGGCCCGACGGAGAAAAACCCGGTCGCAGGGTTTACGCCTACGAAACTTACAATCCCGACGGCCAGGCGGTTATTCGCGGCGGAATCGCCGAAGTCGAAGCGTGAGCCGGCGCGCTCACGCCGCTTCGGCGTCCCGACCGCAGACATGAAGTGGCTCCAACGCTAAGAATCGGCCTGTCGCTCTCGCTGAGCGGCAAATTCGAACCGATGGGCCGGCAAGCAGAAGCGGCGCTCCGGCTCCTTGTCTCCGACCTCAATCGCGAGGGCGGCGCGAACGTCGCCGGCACGCGCTATCAGCTCGCGCTCGATTGTCGCGATGACGCGAGCGACGCGGAGCGATGCGGCGCTATCTACCGCTCGCTATGCTTCGGCGAGCGCGCCGATCTCCTGCTGGGTCCGTATTCGAGCACGCTTGCGCGCACAGCGGCGCCGATCGCCGAAGAAGCCGGGATGGTGATGGTCAATCACGGCGGCGCGGCCGACGATCTTTACGAAAACCGCTACCGGATGCTGGTCGGGGTGCTGAGCCCGGCGAGCGACTACCTGGTCGGCTTCGTCAAACTGCTCGCGGGGCTCAAGCTCTGGCGAAAAAGGCTCGCGATTGTCACCTCGCCGGGTCCGTTTGCCGCCGCAGTCGCAGGCGGCGTCGAGCGGGCCGTGGCCGAGCGCTTCGCCAAGCGCCACGGCGTGAGAATCCGTGTGAAATACCGCGGCGAATTCGATCCTGACACGACCCCCGCAAAGCTTTTTCCCGCGCTCGCGCGAAACCGTGTCAATGCGTTGGTGAGCGCTGGCGATTATGCGCACGATGTCGCCGTGATGCGCGCGGTTGCGTCCTCGACCCTCAATATCCCCGTGCTCGCCTGCGTCGCCGCGGGCGTCGAACGCTTCCGCGAGGAACTCGGCGAGCATGCCGAGGGAATCGTCGGCCCAAGCCAATGGGAAGAGCATGCCGAGATCGAACCGGATCTTGGTCCGACGCCGCGCGAGTTCGCCTCGCGCATGCGCGCGGCGGCTCCGCATCTCGGATGCGATTATCCGGCCGCTCAGGCTTACGCTGCGGGGCTTCTTGCGAAGGCCGCAGTCGAGGCCGCAGGCTCGCTCGAACAGAATCGGCTCCGCGAGGCCTTCTCGGAGCTTCGCACCGTTACGCTTTTCGGCGACTTCGCGATCGATCGCGTCACCGGCCGGCAGATTGGCCACAAGATGCTGCTCGTCCAATGGCATCAGGGCCACAAGGTCATCATCGAAGCCGAGCCAGGACCGGAAGCGGATGCGCTCGAATTTCCCTCGGGATGGCGTCTTATCCTGTCGTCGTTTCAGATCTTCAAGCTGAGCCGCAAAAAGGACGAACCCGACGATGAGCGCGATTAGGCTCAGGCTCGACGGCCGCTCGCATCTCGCGGTCGGCCTGATGTCTGGCACCTCGCACGACGGCGTGAGCGCGGCGCTGGTCCGATTCGACGAGCGCGCGCAGCCGCCGGCCACAGTTCTCGCATTTCGAGCCTTCCGTTATCCGAAAGCCTTTCGCGAGCGCCTGCTCGAAGTCTCGTCGGGTCACGCCGCGGACGCGGGCGCGCTCTCGACGCTCAATTTCGAGCTGGGGCGGATTTTCGGCCGGGCCGCGGTCGCGGTCGCGAGGCTCGGGCGTGTTTCGCTCTCGCGCGTCGCATTCATCGGCTCGCACGGGCACACGATTTTTCATCTGCCGCCACGGCGGGCGCAACGGGGCCAGACCGCTTCCACGATGCAGATAGGCGAGGCGACGGTTATCGCCGCGATGACCGGCGTGCCGGTGGTCGCGGATTTCCGTCCGATGGACATGGCGCTCGGCGGTGAAGCCGCGCCGCTCGCCCCGCTCGCTCATCTGTGGCTCTTCGGCGACCGCAAGTTTGGCCGCGTGGTGCAGAATATCGGCGGAATCGGCAATGCGACTTACCTTGCTCCCGGCGCTCGCCTCGACGCTCCGTCGCTCATCGCGTTCGACACCGGGCCGGGCGTGATGCTGATCGACGCGCTTGCGGCAAAGCTTACGGATGGGCGGGCGAAGATGGATCGTGGCGGTGCGATGGCGGCGCGCGGCGCGGTCAGCCAGGAGCTGCTCAACGAACTGATGCGCAATCCGTACTTTCGCCGCCGTCCGCCGAAATCGACCGGGCGCGAGGAATTTGGCGCGCACTATCTCGCCGAAATCGAGCGCCGCGCAGTTCAACTGGGCGTCGGCGGCGACGATCTCATGGCGACGATGACGGCGCTTACCGCGCGCTCGATCGCCGACGCGACGCGGCGCTTCATCGCGCCGCTCGGCCGTGTAGATCAGCTAATCGCAACCGGCGGCGGTGCGCGAAACCCAGCGCTGATACGGATGCTCGCGCGGGAGACGCGCGAAATCCGCGTGCTCACCGCCGACGCACTCGGGGTTGACGGCGACGCGCTCGAAGCGCTCGCTTTTGCGATCCTGGGCTACCGGATGCTGCGCGGAAAGCAGGGAAATATCCCGGCCGTGACCGGAGCGCGCATGCCCGCGATTCTCGGCAAGCTGACACTTCCGCCCAGGCCGCGCAGATAACGCAAATCCCTACATGCTGCGCTTGTCGTCGGGCGGCGTGATTCCCGCTTTTTGCGCGGATTCGAGCGCCGCCGAGCGGAATATCCCGTGGCTCATCGTGGACGACGACTGGTCAGCGCGCGTCTGATAGATGCGCACGCGCGCTTCGTGCGCCCGCTTGTCCTCCGGAGCTGCCGCCACGGCCCAATCCGCAAGATGGCATGCGAGCGCCAGGTCGCCCGCTTCGAGCTTCTCCATCGCCCGCGCAACCAGCCGTTCGACGCCGCCCGCCAGCGCCGCTATCTCGCGCGCCTGCTCGGCTTCGGGCGCGGGCTTAAGATGCGACGGCGTCGCGTCGTACCATCCGCCCTCCAGCCGCCAGATATTGCGCACGATGAATTCGGGCTCGTCGTAAACGGCCTGCAGATACGGCTTGTCGGCGAATTTCTCCGGCGGTTTCACCGTGTGGATTATCTCGTCGAGCGACGCACCCGCGTTCATCATTTCGAGCGTCCGGGCGTAGAGCGTTTCCAGGTACTCGGCCGTGTCATTCAGCACCTGGCGCACCTGCACCGCGCCAAAAACCGGATATCCGTGGCCGGGCAGGAGCACGTTCGCACCGGTTTTTGCCATCGCGCGCAGCGCCTCGGCCCATTCGCGCGCATAACGCTGCGCCTTCTGCGGATTCCCCACGTTGGGCACCGCCCAGATGATCAGATCGCCCGTGCACAGCACGTTCTGCCGCGGCAAATAGACCCAGCAATGGTCGTCGGTCTCGCCGCGCGCGTGATGGCATTCGAACCTGCTGTCGCCGGCGGCCACGTTGAGCTGATGGTCGAAGTAGGTGTCGGGATAGACGTACTCGGTCGGCCAAATCGAGGGGCGGCTGAACTGGCGCGTGTTGACCACGCTGTTGTAGCCCGCGGTGCGCTTGTAGCGGTCGAAGCGCGGGCCGACCGCGCGATGCCCGACCACGCGCGGACGTGCGGTACGGTTGGCTTGCGCCTCGGCCACGAACGCGGGCATCCCACAGGCGTGATCGACGTGGCCGTGGGTGTAGACTGCGGTGTTCACCCGCTCGCGCGAGTAGCGCCGCACGAGTTCCAGCGTTGCCGCCTGGTTGAAGTAGGCTCCGGTGTCGATCAGCACCAGGCCCTCGGCCGTCTTCACCGCCGTGAAATTGGCGAACCAGCGGTAGAAGATCACGTCCTCGGCAACCTCTTCGGATTCGCCGGTAAAGGCGAGCGGATGATGCTCGCGCACGGAGAGTTCTCCGCTGAAAAGCTTTTCCGAAAGTTCCCTGATCGCCCCCATCGTGTGCCCCTCCCGCGATACTGGGCAAATGATCGTGAATGACCGGATCGCCTGTGTCAGTCCTTCCCGGACCGATGAAGCTCGCCGATATGCCGAATCCGTGCGTGCTCGACCCAATGGTAACGGTCGAGGCAGTCGATCAGCTTGCCCGCGATGCCGGCGGCTCGCGCACCGACCATGTCGATCGAGTAGATATCGCCCGTGTAAAGCGTTTCCTCGGGCGCGACCTCAAGCCGCTCGAGCGCGATATGGAAAATGCGCGGGTCCGGCTTCGACACACCGACCACTTCGGAATCGATTATCACGTCGAAGTATCGCGCGAGCCCGAAGCGGCGCGCGTCCGCCTCGACCCTGCCGTCAGCGTTGGAAACGACTCCGAGCTTCAACCCCGCGGACTTCATCCGTTCGAGCGCCTCGAATGTTCCCGGCCTGACCACGCGCCACAGAGTCTCCTTTTCGTGAAGCTCGCGAAGACGCTGGCGAATCTGCGGAAGCTCCTCCTCCGCGATACCCGCCGCG
>JAJYMR010000043.1 GCA_021786815.1 Deltaproteobacteria bacterium | reverse complement strand
GGCGCCGAAAAGGCCGGCCGCAATCCAGCGGAAATCGATATCGGCATCTACATCCGCATGTGCATCACCCCGGAACCGGACAAGGCGGTCGCGACCTTCAAACGCGAGCTTGCGACCTACGCGTTCGTCGACAGCTATAACAAGATGTTCTCGCGCTATGGACTCGCCGATGAGTTCGCCGACGTGCGCAGGCTATGGCAGCAAGGCAAACGCGACGAGGCACCCGAGGCGATAAGCGACGCTTCGGCGCGCAACATTGCCGCATTCGGCCCCGCCGAGGTCGGACGCGAGTTTATTGCGCGTTTCCGCGCCGCCGGCGTGACCCATCCCGTCGTGTTTCCGATCGGCCCCGCGCCGACGCAGGCGCGCGACGCGGAGACCACGATGCGCGCGATGGCGGGCGCCTGAACGGCGCCCCGCGCGCGCTGCGCCAGCGGGCGCTTACCTGCCCTTGTAGTTCGGCTTTCGTTTTTCCATGAAGGCGCGCGGGCCTTCTTTCGCGTCCTCCGAGGCCATCACCTCGCGCCCGATCTGATTTTCGATTTTGAATGCCTCTTCGAGCGGCAGCCCCGAGCATCGCCGCACCGCCTCCTTTATCTTGCGCACCGCAAGCGGGCCATTCTCAGCAATCGTGCGCGCGAGTTCCTCGGCTTTGCCGATTAGTTTTTCCTGCGCAACGACGTGGTTCACCAGTCCGATCCGCCAGGCCTCCTGCGCGTCGATCCTGTTGCCGGTCAGCAGGATTTCCATCGCCTTGGCATACGGTATCTGGCGTTGCAGGCGCGCGAGCGAACCCGCCGCCGGGATGATCGCCCATTTCACTTCCTGCAATCCGAAGCTCGCGTTCTCGGAGGCAACTCTCAAATCCGTAGCCTGCAGAAACTCCATCCCGCCCGCGATACAGAAGCCGTTGACGGCGGCGATTACCGGTTTGGGAAAATCGTAACCGCGAAGCAGCGCCATATCCCCGAGCCTGCGATTCGCCATCAGTTTGTGGTCCCACTCGTCCTCGGGCTTGCGGGCGCCGGTGAACAACGGAATGAGCCGGCCGAGATCGGCGCCCGCCGAAAACGCGACCTTGCCCGCTCCGGTCACAATAACCGCGCGCACGTCGTCGTCGCGCTCGGCCTCGGTCCAGATGCCGGACAAAAGGACGAGTGTTTCGGGGCTGTAGGAGTTGTGCACCTCGGGCCGATTGAAGGTGACGTAGCCGATATGGTTTCGCTTCTCGAACAGTACCGCAGGCATCGTTGGCTCTCTCTCCGCTCGATTTATTGGGGAAAATCCGCGCGAAACCTTACCATGCCCCTGCTTTACCAGCCACTTGCGGCGCCGTTATGATCGTTCCATCCCCGCGCCGTTCGACGGAGGAGTCATGAAAGCGGTCCGCCCGAGCCTGCTCGTCACCTGTGTTCTCGTTTTCTCGCTTGCGGCGTCCGCCGCCGCTCTTGAGCCGCCGCGCATCATCCCGGCCTCCGGGCGCGCACCGCAGCCTCCAAGCCAGGTCTTCAAAACTCTTAAGACGTACTTCTCCACTCCGTCGCTGAGCAAATTCCAGGTGACCCAGGCGAGCGAGGCAGCGAACGTCATCGTTGCCCGCGAGTCCGGAGTCGACACCGCGACATGGACCCAATGGGCCGCCTGCCAGACCGATCCGATGCACATGCTCTATCACTTCCAGGACGGTACCGTTACGCTTAAGGTCAGGCTCGATCCGTCGCCGGGCAACGCGACCTTCGTAACTGTGAGCGCGGACTTCCAGGGCACTTATGCGCTCGGACAGGAGACGACGACGCTCGCGTGCAGATCGACCGGGACGCTCGAGCAGGACATCCTGAGAGTTGCGGGCGTGCCCCAGTCAGGGAATTGAGAGCCGCTCCCCAAGCCACGGACAGCGACACGCTTCGCGACGGCGTGGCCGCAAGCGCGCAAGGCACCGACGCCGCCGCACGCGCGGCAGCCGGGTTCGCCGAACCGTCACGGCTGCGCTCGCGCGATATTTTCCGCCTTGTGCCGCGGGCATGGCCGTTCATCCGTCCGTACAAGCGCCATCTGCTTTACCTTTGCCTTGGGATGATCCCGGCGCTGCCGGGCGGCCTGTTCGCGATCTACCTCGCGCGCGTATTTTTCGACGCGGTCGGCCACGGGCATCCGCTTACGCCCGGCGAGGCGTGGATGCTCCAGTTGCCGATGAGCGCCGGGCGCCAGGAGATCCTCTACCGCGCCTGCGTCATCTCGGTGCTGGTCGTCCTGTTCTTCGTGCCATACGGGCTTACGCTGTTCGGCTACGCGGTGTGGATACTGCAACGCGCGTCCAACCTGTTCCGCGTGAACCTTTACGCGCGCCTGCAGGAACTGAGCCTTCGTTTTCACTCCGAGGAGAACATCGGCGACGCGATTTTCCGGATGTTCCAGGATTCGGCGGCGATTCCGCAGGTGATAAACGGGCTCGTGATCCAGCCGCTCAGATGGCTTCCGTTCGCGACCGCAAACCTGGTCTGGCTGGTGCTGTTCGACTACCGGATGGCCGCGCTCGCCGCGGCCCTGGTGCCCGCCAATTTCCTGCTCGCGTGGGCTTTCAGCGGGCCGATGCGGGTGGGATTTCGCGCCGAACGCGAGACGGCGGCGCTTGCGACCACGCGAATCGAGGAAACGCTTGCGTCGATCAGGGCGGTCAAGGCGTTCGGACGCGAGGCCTCGGAGAGCGCGCTCTACGCGCATGACAACTGGCGGGCGTTTCTCGCCGCGCGGCGCGCAAGGATGACCTTCGTGCTCTACAACGTCTGCGCGCAGGCGCTATGCGGGCTCGCTTACGTCGGCGCGCTGTATTTCGGCGCGGAGCAGGTGCTCCAGGGCGGATATGTGGGCGCGATGCGCGCCGGCGCGTCGCTCGGACTTTTCCAGGGCGCGCTCGCGGTGTTCGACACGATGACCGTGCGCACGCGGCGGCTGACCGAGCTTTGGGGAAGCCTGCAGGACGTGGGCGTTGCGATGGCTCGCGTGTTCGAGATTCTCGCGCGGATGCCCGAAGAACGGCTCGAAAGCGGTTCGCTCCTGCCTTCGGCGCCGCGCCGCTCGCTCGCCTTCGAGCGGGTCAGCTTTGGATACGACGGACGCCCTTCAGTGCTCTCAGACGTGAGCTTCGAGGCGCGCGTGGGCGAGATTACGACGCTTGCGGGCCCGAGCGGCTCCGGGAAAACCACGCTCATCGCGCTCGTGATGCGCTTCTTCGACCCGCTGGCGGGCCGGGTGACGCTCGACGGCCGCGACCTGCGCGAGTTCGATCTTGCAGCGTGGCGCGGGATGGTCGCCGTGGCCCTGCAGGAATCTCCGCTCTTCACCGCGTCGCTGCGCGACAACATAACCTACGGACGCGCCGGCGCCCTGCCCGAGCAAATCGATCGCGCCGTCGCGCGCGCCGGGCTTGCCGATTTCGTGCGTTCGCTGCCTTCGGGCCTCGACACGACGCTTGGCGAAAAGGGAGCCAAGCTTTCGGCCGGGCAGGCGCAGCGGATCGGTCTTGCACGCGCGTTCCTGCGCGACGCTCCGATTCTTCTTCTCGACGAGCCGACCTCCGCGCTCGAATCCGCAACCGAGGATTTCGTGATGCGCGGTATTCGCCAATGGCTCGAGGAGAAACCGTCGGAGCGGATGGTCCTGCTCGTAACCCATCGGCGCGGCACGGCCGCGCATTCGGACCGCCTCTACCGAATTGAGGCGGGCGGAGTCGCGCGCGACGACCGGAACGCCTTCGAACCGCTTCGCACGTGAGGAAGAGAGTTTCGTGAGCGAGCGTTTCACAGGCCCTGTTTCGGTTGACGGAATATCGCCGGGAAACGCCGAACCGCGGCTTGCGCGCCTTTACGCCGCCGAGGAGCGTCCTCTCAGCCCGCGCGAGGCGTTCCATCTCCTCAGCAGAAGCTGGCGCTTCATCAGCGAGCATCGCCGCCTGGTCGCGATAAAATGCGCGCTCGCCTTCACCTCGCTCATCTTCTTCCTGCTCTCGCCGTGGCCGGTAAAAATCATCATCGACAACGTCATCGACCGCCATCCGCTGACCGGTGTCCCCGCAGCCATCCTGACCCCGCTCGTTGGCCAGAATCGCGCGCTTCTGCTCGCCGTGCTCACTGCCTTCCTGGTCGTAAGCGCAATCCTGATCGGGCTCGTCGGCAACCAGCCGACCGGCGTCAGCACCGCGGTCGCAAGCGGCGGTCTCGACCAGGCGGGTCTGACCGAGAATGAGGCGAACAACGGATGGAGCCTCTGGAGCGGAGTTTTCGGCCTGCTCGAAACCTATGTCACGCTCGATCTGACCCAGCGGATAAATCAAAGCGTCCGGGTCGCCATCTACGAGCGCTTTCTGCGCTCACCGCTCGGGCTGTTCGGCGATCAGAAGATCGGCGACGCGGTGTTCCGCGTGATGTACGACAGCGCCGCGATCGGCGCCGTGCTCTACCGCGGCGTGCTCGCTCCGGCGCTTTCGGCGGTGATGTTCTTCCTCGCGCTCGTGGTCCTTGCGGCGCAGTTCTCCAACGAGCCGCTGATTCCGATTATCGCGGCGGCGATGCTTCCGATCGTCGCGATAGGCTCAAGCCTTTTCGGCAGGATGCTCAGGCAGCAGGGGCAGCGCATGCGCGAGCGCGGAAGCGACGTGATGGCGGCATTCGAGGAACGTCTTGCGCAGGTACAGTTGGTAAAGGCCTACGGCCAGGAGGAACGCGAGCGGCGCGCCGTTGACGAGGCGAGTTGGGGCTCGTTTCGCGCGACGCTCAGGATGCTCGTGATAATCCTCGTCATCACCGCGGTCCTCGCGCCGCCGCTGGTGCTCCTGTCGGGCGTCGCGTTTTACCATCTCATGATGCAGGTGGTGCGGCGCCAGATAACGCTCGGCGACATGGTCCTGCTCGTGAGCTACGGCATCATTCTCGGACGCACGCTCGGCACCATCGGTTCCACCTGGGCCGAGTTGCAAGGCCCGGTCTCGGGCCTGAGGCGCGTGCATAGCGTGCTCGACATGCTCACGGAAATCGACACCGCGAAGACGGGCGCGATCGAGCCCGGCCCGATCCGCGAAATCGAGTTTCGCGATCTAAGCCTTGCCTACGACTCGTCGGACGCCGTGCTCGAGCACGTCTCATTCACGCTTCGGACCGGTGAACTGGTTGCCCTGGCCGGGCCGAGCGGGATTGGGAAAACGACCCTTATCTGCTCGGTTCCGCGCTTCCTCGAGCCGCGCGCCGGAGAGATCGTGGTAAACGGCGTCGACTCGCGTCAAATCGCGCTGGAGCCGTTGCGCGCCCGGATCGGCTTCGTTTTTCAGCAGGAGGCGCTGTTTTCGCGCTCGCTCGCCGACAATATCCGTTACGGCGCTCCCCAAGCGTCGGACGACGAGGTTCGCGAGGCCGCGCGGATGGCGGGCGCGGCTGAATTCATCGAAAGGCTGCCCGAGGGATACGCCACGATGCTCGGGCGGCGCGGCGCGCGGCTATCGCTTGGACAAAAGCAGCGTATCGCGATCGCGCGGGCGCTTGTGCGAAAACCGGACGTGCTCATCCTCGACGAGCCGACCGCGCCGCTCGATCCCGCTTCGGAGGCTGAGTTGATGGCGACGCTCAGGACGCTCGCCGCCGGCAGGATCGTCGTCGTTGTGGCCCATCGCGCAGCGACCCTCGGCGCGTGCGACCGCGTCGTGTTCCTGGCGCGCGGAACCGTCGGCGCCGAGGGCTCGCACGGCGAGCTTCTGCGCAGTTCCGAGGATTATCGCCAATACCTTGCGATGACCGAATCGGTGGTCGAGACCTGAGCCTGCTTGCGCCCGCTCCGTGAGCGGCGAGGACGCACCGCTTTCATGAAGGTCGCGACGGGCGATAAAGATCAAGACCGTCTGCGAGGTGCGGCAATGGCAGCGGCAACGCATTATCGGCTTTTCATCGACGGGGAATACGTCGATACCCCGGACCGTTACGAGATTCGCAATCCGTACAACAACGACGTTGTAGGAACTGTCGCCCGCGCCGGCGAACGCGAGGCTGACGCGGCGATTACGGCGGCGGCGCGCGCCTTCGACGAGACGAAGCGCCTCACGCGGGCGCGGCGCGCGGAAATCCTGCTCGCGATGAGCCGCGGGGTCGCGGAGCGCCAGGCTGACTTCGCCTGCAACATCACCCTCTGCACCGGAAAACCGCTCAGCTACGCGCGAGCCGAGGTGAGCCGCACCGTCGGTGTTCTTGCGCTCGCCGCCGAGGAGGCAAAGCGCTTCGGCGGAGGCTACGAGCCGCTCGATCTCGACCCGCTTCATCCGCGCGCGGTAGGAATCGTCGAGCGGTTTCCGCTCGGCCCGATTGCGGCGATTGCGCCGTTCAACTTCCCGCTCAACCTGGTGACGCACAAGGTCGCGCCCGCGCTCGCCTCGGGCAACACCGTCGTCGCCAAGCCGCCCCCGCAATGCCCGGGGCCTGCCCTGATGCTCGCCGAGATCGCGCGCGACGCGGGCCTGCCGCGCGGCGCCTTCAGCGTCATCTCGGCCGACCCTCCCGTAGCCGAGCGGCTTGCGACCGACGAACGGATCAAGATGCTGAGCTTTACGGGCAGCGCGCGCGTGGGATGGAGCCTCAAGGCGAAGGCTGGGCGTCAGCGCGTCGCGCTCGAACTCGGCGGCAACGGCGGGCTGGTCGTTGACGAAGACGCGGACCTTGAATTCGCAGCCGCACGCGCCGCGCGCGGCGCCTTCATTCATGCGGGCCAGGTATGCATCTCGGTCCAGCGCATCTTCGTCCATCGCAAGGTCTATGGCAGGTTCACGCAACTGCTGGTTGACGCGACCGAAGACCTGCACGTTGGCGATCCGATGGACGAAAACACGCTGGTCGGCCCGATGATAACGCGCGAGGCGGGAGACCGCGTGATGGAATGGATCGGCGAGGCGAAAAACGCCGGCGCCGGGATTCTCATCGGCAATCGCCGCGACGGCTCAGTCGTGTGGCCGACGATCATCGAACTCGGCAACCCGGCGCTTCATCGCCTGCGCGTATGGTGCGAGGAAGTGTTCGGTCCGGTCGCGACGATTGAGGCGATCGATTCATTCGCACAAGGGATAGCCGCGACCAACGATTCGCCTTACGGGCTGCAGGCGGGAGTTTTCACACGCAACCTCGACCACGCCTTCGCCGCATTCCGCGAGATCGACGCCGGCGCGGTTATCGTCGGCGACACCGGAGTGTTCCGCGTTGACACTTATCCGTTCGGCGGAATGAAAGGCTCGGGACTGGGACGCGAAGGCGTAAGGTGGGCGATGGAGGCGATGACCGACCCGAAGATCCTCGTAATGAACCTGCGCGAGCCGGCCTAAGCTTGCGCGCGCTGGAAAATCGGGCACGTGCGCGACTCGCGCATCGCGGCAATCGTATAGCCGGCAAGGACCGCGTGTTGCGTGGGTCGAGATCGCCTTCGGAAGTGCGCGCGGCCTTCAGAATTAACCGACCCTTAACGATTCGAGCAAAGGCGTTCAACAGTTCACCTTTCCACGTCTTCCCGGGCCAGCTATAAAATAGAGCAGGCATCGACTTCTGAGCGTTTCCGCTCGCTTCGACGGATTTTCCAGCCTTGCTTAACGACGACGAACGAAGACCCAAGGCGCCCGACATCCCGCGGATGGTGGTCGATTTCAACCTGCTGCGCGAAGCGGCGGGGAAAAACTTCCGCGACCTCGGCGGGCATCCTACCGTCCACGGACGCCGCGTAAGGCGCGGAAGGATTTTCCGCTCGTCGCATCTGGCGCAACTTCCCGACGAGCATCCTGTAAGACGGCTCCCGTTGCGCACGCTGGTGACGCTCCAGAGCCGCATCGAGCTTCGTCATCTCGGTCCGCCGCACCAGGACGTGCTTCGCGCCGTGCGATGGGAGCATCTGCCGATAGGCGAGCGATGGTTTCGCGACGAAGGCGCCGCGGAGCTGTTAAGCCAGCCTGGCAGAGAGCATCTCGTGATGGTAACGGGGTTTCCTTCCGACTGGCGGCGCTTCTTCGCAATTCTCGGCGAGCGCGATGTCTATCCGCTGGTTTTCCATTGCTCGGCGGGACGCGACCGCACGGGCGTCGGAGCCGCGATGCTGCTCGAACTGCTCGGCGTGGAGCGCGACGCGATCGTCGCCGACTTCCTCAAGAGCAACCTGGTCTTTCCCAGCTCGCCGCTCAGAGCGGAGCAGCTTGCGCCCGTATTCGCCAGGATCGATGAGGCGGGCGGAATCCGCGACTTCCTGCGCGAGTTTATCAGCGTGTCCGAAGCCGAGATGGACGCTATCCGCGAGGATCTGCTGGAGTAGCCGTTGGCGCTTTACGATCGCATCGGCCGAACCTACGATGCGACCGGCTCGCTTGATATCGCGTCCGACGATTACATCTTCATAGCTTCGAACAAAGAATGAGCACTGTACCCACGCTTCGTCACGCGGGCAGATAGCCGTCACGAAGCAGAGACTTGGCGATAATCATGCGCTGGACTTCGCTGGTGCCCTCGCCTATCTCGGAGAGCTTCGCGTCGCGCATGTAACGCTCGACCGGAAAATCGGTCACGTAACCGTAGCCGCCGTGAATCTGCACGGCCTTGGTCGTCGCCCACATCGCGGTTTCCGACGCGCAAAGCTTCGCCATCGCGGCCTCACGCGCAAAGGGTTTTCCCTGGTCCCTCAGATGCGCTGCGCGACACATCAGCACCCATGACGCGTCGATCCGCGTCGCCATGTCGGCGAGCATCCACTGGATAGCCTGGAAGTCCGCGATCCGGCGTCCGAA
>JAJYMR010000122.1 GCA_021786815.1 Deltaproteobacteria bacterium | reverse complement strand
GCGCTCGGTTGCGGCGAACAGTCCCGCGTTGTTCCAGTTGGTGGTCGATGTACCTGGCGGCGGCTTTTCGACGATCCGAAGCGCGCGCATGCATTCGTCAACGTAAACGGCCGCACCGCGCCACGGGTCGCGCGTGCGATTGACGGCGAGAAGCAGGTCGTACGCCTCCGAGCGCGCGTGTTCGACGAAGCGCGAATAGTTCCGCCGGTCCATCAGGACGTCACCCCATCCGAAGACAAACACTTCCTCGCCGGCGACAAACTCTCTCCCCGCGAGCATCGCGCCCGCCGTGCCGTTGAGTTCGCGCTGGCGAATCGATTTGAGGCGGATTTCAGGATGGGCCTGATTGAAGGATTCGCACCACGCTTCGACCTGCTCGGCGACATAGCCGGACACGATTGCGATCTCGTGGATCCCCGCACCGGCGAGCGCCGTCACGATGTGCGAAATGAGCGGCGCGCCGGCCACTTCCAGAAGCGGCTTGGGCACCGTTTCTGTGAGCTTGCCGAGGCGCGTTCCGCGTCCTGCCGCGAGCAGGACCGCCTTTCGTAGCTTGCGGGTCACGCCGGATAAATAGCATCCGGGCGCTCGCCGTGCAGGCGGGACGGCGATGCTTCAGGCGTCGAGCTTGTAAAGCCGCGCAGCGTTGAGCCCCGCGACCTTGGCGCGCGCCGTCTCCGGCATCGCGGCGAGCATCCCCCTGAGTTCCTTCATGTAATTCGGGCCGTGATCCTGATGCGGGAAATCGCTCGCCCAGAAGAAACGGTCTTCGCCGACGAAACGTATCAGCCCGGCGAGCGTGCGCTCGTCCGGGTCAGCCGAAATCCAGCATCGCGTGCGGATGTACTCGCTCGGCAGATGCTCGAGCGGTGCGCGGTTGATCGGAACCTCGTGCAGCGCGTCCATCCGATCCATCCAGTAGCCGATCCATCCCCCGCCTGATTCGAGCACGACGACCTTGAGCCTTGGGAACTTGTCGAACACGCCGAAGGAAAACAGCGTGGTGAAAGCGACCTGCGCCGGCTGACACGCCATCGCGGCGTGATACCATCCCGAGCGCTCCAGTCCTTCGAAGCGGCGCGAGGCCAGTCCCGGCGGCTCGAAGGTCGGATGGATTCCGAAGGGAACGTCGAGTTCCTGGAATTTGGCGAACAGCGGCTCGTGATCGGGATGGCCGTGCGCCTTGCGGGTATGGGTGAACGGCGCGACGAATGCGCCTCTGCATCCGTCCTTTACCGCGCGCTCCAGCTCCGCTACCGCGGCGGGGATGTCGAGCAGCGACAGATGCGCGACCGGGATGAGGCGTCCGTCCGAATGGCGGCAGAAGTCGGCGATCCATCGGTTGTAGGCGCGGCAGTACGCGCCCGCGATTTCCGCGTCCTCGACCTCGGCTTCCCAGAGCAGGCCGATTGTCGGATAGAGGATCGCCTTGTCGATGCCTTCGCGGTCGAGCCGATCGAGGCGCTCCTGCATGTTCATCGAGCCGAACGGCGCGGAATTCAGGTAGGTGCGCTGGGCCGAGGGCTTCATTTCGTCGATGCTGCGGCCCATCGCGCCGAGCGTATGCAACACGCCGTGGCGCATCCGTTCGGCAGGCTTGCCGTCGTATTCGAGATACTCAAGTCCGCGCTCGTCGCGCTTAATCCTGATCGCGCGCGGGCGATACTTCGCTTCCAGGTAGTTTTCCCAGAGGTCGGGCGGCTCGAGGATGTGTCCGTCGGCGTCGATAACGGTTTCGTTGGCGGCCATGGTTGAACCCTAAAGCTTGTAGCAGCGCATCACGTTTTCGCCGAGCACGCCGCGGCGCGCTTCGGGCGACATCGGCGCGATCATGCGCTGGAGCGTCTCCAGGTAGCGGCCCGGATGGTCGGGGTGCGGAAAGTCGCTCGCCCAGAAGAAGCGGTCGGCTCCCACGTAATCGGCCACGTACGCGGTCGCCTCCTCGTCGGGGTCGCCGGAAATCCAGACCTGCTCGCGGATGTACTCGCTCGGCTTTCGCTTGAGCTGGATCGTCTTGCCGAAGGGCGATTCGTAGACCTCATCCAGCCGATCCATCCAGAAACCCAGCCACGACGAGCCCGATTCGAGCACGATCAGTCTGAGCCTGGGAAAACGGTCGAAGGTTCCGTACCGGAAAAAGGTCGTAAGCGGCTGCTGCAGGATGTGCGACGCCATCACGCCGAGCAATGGCATCCGCTCCATCGCGTGAAAACGCGCGCGTGAGATTCCGCGCGGCTCGAACGTCGGATGGAGCGCAAGGGGAACGTCGAGTTCCTGCGCGCGAGCGAAGACGGGGTCGTGGTCGGGATGGCCGTGCGGCTTGCGGTTTATGGTAAATGGGGCGACGAATGCGCCGCGGCATCCGTCCTTGACCGCGCGTTCGAGTTCCTCGGCGGCCGCCATCGGATCTCCGAGTGAAAGATGCGCGATCGGAATCAGCCGCTCGCTGTACGGGCGGCAAAACTCGGCAATCCATCGGTTATAGGCGCGGCAATAGGCCTGCGACAGTTCGACGTCATCAACCTCCGACTCCCATAGAATTCCGAGCGTCGGATAGAGAACCGCCTTGTCGATTTGCTCGCGGTCGAGAAGCTCGATTCGCTCCCGCGCGTCCATCGAGCCGAACGGCGCGCATCCGACATAGGTGCGCTCAGGGTCGGGGCGAAGCGCGTCCTGCTCGCGGCCCATCCCGCCGAGCGAACTCAGGAAGCCGGGATATGCGCGCTCGGACAGACGGCCGTCATACTGAAGGCATTCAAGGCCCTGCTCGTTCTTGACGACCTTGATGGCGCGCGGCCGGTATTTCTCCTCCAGGTATTTTTCCCAGAGGTCGGGCGGTTCGAGGATATGACCGTCGGCGTCAACGACGATGTCCCTTTGAGGCATGCGGCAAGCCTCCTGCGGTTTGCTAAACGGTCGTTCAAGCCTCGGTTTAGCCAAGTCGGGTGCCGACCGTCAACGGCGCCGGACGGGTGGAATCGAGCCGATTGGGAATGCGCTAGAATATTTTGCCGGCGGTCGACGATGCCCTCGGACAAAATTATACGGTTTGGCGCCTTCGTTGCGGTGTTTGCCGCGATGGCGCTGTGGGAATCGGCGATGCCGCGGCGCGGGAGAGCGTTTTCGCGGCTCACCCGATGGCCGGGCAATCTTGGAGTCGCCGCGATAAACCCGCTTCTCGAATTCTACCTGCTTGCCGTGACGCCGGTCGGCCTTGCGATGCTCGCGGCGGCGCGGGGATGGGGCCTGATGCAGGCCCGCGATATTCCTTGGACGGCGGCGGTCGTGCTGACGGTCGTTGCGCTCGATATGGTCATCTACTTGCAGCACGTGATGTTCCATGCGGTGCCGATTCTATGGCGCGTCCATCGCATGCATCACACCGACCTTGATTTCGACGTCACGACCGGTCTTCGGTTCCATCCCGTGGAAATCCTCCTCTCGCTCGTTATCAAGCTAGGCGCGGTCGCGGCGCTAGGTCCTCCGGTGACGGGCGTGATCGCGTTCGAGGTCGCGCTGAACACGACCTCGATGTTCAACCATTCGAACGTTCGCATCCCCGAGCGCATCGACCGGATTCTCAGGCTCCTGGTCGTCACGCCGGACATGCATCGGGTGCATCACTCGATGTTGAAGCCGGAGACGAACAGCAATTTCGGCTTCAATCTTCCATGGTGGGACCGGCTTTTCGGCACTTATCGGGCGCAGCCGCGCGCTGGGCATGAAGCGATGACGATCGGTATCGGCCAATTCCGCGAACCCGTCGAGCTAAGGCTCGATCGGATGCTGGTACAGCCGCTTCGGGGCCAGGTGGGCGACTATCCGATCGGGCACGAAGAGACAACCTGAGGGTGCTCTGGGAACCGCGCACGCCGGGATTCACCAGCGGCACTCCATAAGGCTAGAATCAGGGTTCGGAAAGGAAGTTCGGCTTACATTTAGGGTCCCAACGATGTTCGGAGAGATTAGCCCCCGCACCCAGGCCAAGGCGCCTTTTATTTCGGTCGAAGAAGCGCTCGAAGAGACGCGTCGCGGCCATATGTTCGTCCTGATGGACGATGAGCAGCGTGAGAACGAGGGCGATCTCTGCATGGCTGCCGAAAAAGTTACGCCCGAAGCGATCAATTTCATGAGCAAATACGGGCGCGGGTTGATCTGCCTGCCGATGGCAGCCGAACGAATCGACCGGCTCGGGCTAAGTATGATGGTGGGCGACAACCAGGCGCCGCTCGGCACCGCGTTCACCACCTCGATAACGGCCAAACGATGCCACGGATCGGGAATCTCGGCCCAGGATCGCGCGACCACGATTCTGCAGGCGGTCAGGGAGGACGCGAACGCCTCGGAGTTCATCACACCCGGCTACGTTTATCCGCTTCGCGCGCGCGAGGGAGGCGTTCTGGTCAGGACCGGCCAGACTGAGGGCGCGGTCGATCTCGCTCGGCTTGCGGGGCTCAAGCCCGCGGGCGTCATCTGCGAGATCCTCAAGGAGGACGGCACGATGGCCCGGCGCGACGACCTGATCGAGTTCGCGCGCGTCCACGGCCTCAAGATCGTAACCGTCGCCGACATAATCGAGTACCGGCTGCGCAACGAAACGATGGTGCAGCGGGTCGCCGAGGCGCGACTGCCGACCAGTTACGGAGAATTCAGGGCGATCGTGTACCGCACGCTGGTGGATTTCACCGAGCATATCGCACTCGTGATGGGCAGGGTCGAGCCCTCAAAACCAATCCTGGTCCGAGCCCATCGCGAATACCTGCCCGGTGACGTGTTCTGCTACTCCCCGCGCAACACGCGAAAGCTGCTGCACGCGGCGCTGGAGAAGATCGCGGCCGCCGGCGAGGGCGTCTTTCTGTACGTCAAACGCGAGGCCAATACGATCGCGGCCGAACTCGACGGCGCCGCAGCCAAAGCCGCGCGCCGTCCGACCACGCGGGTCAACCTGCCCGACGCCGACTTCCGCGACTACGGAATCGGCGCGCAAATCATTCGCGATCTGGGCGTGCGCAGAATGGTCGTGCTTTCCGATACGCCGCCCCATCTTGCCAACCTTCCCGGCTACGGCCTGGAAATCGTGGGGAGCGTTCCGCTGACCGATGACGTCGCCGCGCAGGGGAAATAGAATTATTGCTTCGCTCCAGGAGCCGCCTTACCGCCGCCAGGTCGTGATCACCACGTGACAGCCTGCTCCGAAACGACGCGTCCGCGTCGAAACGATTCAGCCTTGCGCCTGCACCACGGCATCGCCCTGGTGCTTATGCTCGCACTCATGGTCGCGGTCCTGGGCGCGCGGATTTCGCCCGCCTACGCCGCGCGTCGGTCCGCGAGCGTGGTTGGAATCGGCTCGCTCGCGCTCGAAAAACCGCTCCGGCCCGGCGCAGGCACCGTTCTCGATATAACTGCGCAAATCCTCGCCGGCTGGCACATCAATTCCAACCATCCCAGGGCTTCTTACTACATCCCGACCCGGATTCACGTGAGCGTGCCGAAGGGTATCGTCGCGGGCGCAGTGCAGTATCCGCAGGCCCGTGACGAGGCGCTCGAGTTCGCCCATGGCGAGAAGCTTTCGGTGTTCAGCGGAACCGTCGTTTTCCGGGTTGCGCTCGACGCTTCGCCGGCTCTGGCGGTAGCGGGCGCGCTGCCCGCCACCGTGAGCATCGATTACCAGGCCTGCGACAATCGCCAGTGCCTGAGTCCGGCCGCTGTAAGCAGGCAGGTCGACCTGCGGACGCTTGGTTCGGCGCCGGCCGGCGGTGCTGCGTCATCGGAGAATGCGGCGCCTTCGTCCGGTGGTCTGACGATGCCCGGCGCAAACCTCGAAGAGACCTTCGCGCGCCACGGTTACGTGCTGGGTTTCCTGATAATCCTGCTCGGCGGACTCGCGCTTAATCTGACGCCTTGCGTATATCCGCTTATTGGCGTGACGATCGCGTACTTCGGCAACGAGGGCGGCAGCCCGAGACGGGTTCTGTTCCTGGCGATCGTGTACGTGCTCGGAATCGTCGCGATGTTCTCGGGCGTGGGCGTCGCGGTTGCGCTCTCGGGTGGATTATTCGGCGAGGCGTTGCAGAATCCGTATCTGCTTGCCGCAATCGCGTCGGTATTGCTGGTTCTTGCGGCTTCGAGCTTCGGATTGTTCACATTTCAGCCGCCGCAATGGATGCTGCGATGGGCGGGAACCGCGCGTCCCGGTTATGCAGGCGCGTTTCTGATGGGCCTTGGGATGGGCGTGGTCGCGGCGCCCTGTATCGGACCTATCGTGCTCGGACTTCTGCTGGCGGTTCAGCACAGCAGGAGCCCCCTCTTCGGCTTCGCGCTGTTTTTCACGCTCGCGGTCGGCCTTGGGCTTCCGTATATCGGGCTTGCGATGGCGGCGGGAAGCATCCGCCGGCTGCCGCGCTCGGGCGAATGGTTGGCGTGGATCGAGCAGCTCTTCGGATTCGCCCTGATTGGCCTTGCGATCTACTTTCTCGACCCCGTCGTGCCGGGGCATCTGATGCTTCGGGCGCTGCCGTACTACGCCGCCGCGGCCGGCGTCTATCTCGGCTTGATCACGAGCGCGGGCCGCCAATGGCGTCCGTTTTTCATTATCCGCTCGGCGCTCGGCGTCGTTGCCCTGGCCGCGGTGGTTTACCTTCTGATTCCGCATGCACGCCCGCCCGAACTGAGCTTCAAGTCGTACACTGAACAGTTGCTCGCGACGGCGGCGGAGCAGCATCGGCCGGTGCTCCTGGATTTCAGCGCCGACTGGTGTATCCCGTGCCACGAGATGGAGAGCACGACGTTCCGGGATCCGGCCGTGATCAAGGCCGCGTCGCGATTCGTGCGGGTGCGCGCCGACCTGACGGCACAGAATGAGCGCAACCGCAAAATCATCGCGCAGTTCAATATCATGGGCGTCCCGACCGTCGTCCTGATCGATTCGCGCGGCCAGATCCGCAAACAGACGGTGGGATACGTCGGGCCTGCCGAGATGCTCGCGGACTTGCACGGGATCGACTGAGCGAGTTTTTCGACGGTATCGAGCGCCCAGTCGGCTGGACTTCACCTCCGCGCGGCCAGAACGTTTCGTAGTCAGTCGGGGCGGATTTGCGAGCATCCAAGACATCACTGTTGCAGCCCATTTGGCGTTTTCCAAATATCGTTCTGTTTCTGTGGCCGAAATGGTCGCCTAAGAGCCCTCGCTCAGGCATCTGCGGGGCGAGGCTTTTAGCCCGAAAAATTGGGCGTTTTTTTAGTTCATGACATTTGACGAAATTATGTTTTATCAAGGCCATGCCGACACTCTGAATTTGCTTTACATCGCGGCCCGGAAAAGCTAAAATTTAGTTGTATTTGCGGGGCTGTGGGCGGCGAGGAATACCGTCCGTTTTTTCTATGGCAAACACTCAATCTCCCGAAGGCTACGGCGCAGAGTCCATCAAAGTTCTTGAAGGTTTGGAGGCGGTCCGAAAACGCCCCGGTATGTACATCGGGGACACTGCGGAGCGTGGCCTTCACCATCTGGTCAACGAGATCGTTGACAACTCGATCGACGAGGCGCTGGCCGGCTACTGCACCGAGATCGATGTCGCCATCCTGAGCGACGACCGGATTTCCGTCGCGGACAACGGCCGCGGAATCCCCGTGGAGATGCATCCGACCGAGAAGCGCTCGGCGCTCGAAGTCGTGCACACCGTGCTTCACGCGGGCGGCAAGTTCGAGCGCAACGTCTACAAGGTCTCAGGCGGCCTTCATGGCGTGGGCGCCTCGGTCGTCAACGCGCTCAGCGAGGACTTCGAGGTCGAAGTCCATCGCGGCGGCAAGGTTTACTTCCAGCGCTACGAGCGCGGCATCCCCAAAACCAAGGTCGAGCAGCGCGGCGCGAGCAAGACGACCGGCACCAAGACGACTTTTTCGCCCGACCCGAAGATTTTCAAGGAGGTCAAGTTCAAGTACGAGACTGTCGCGCGCTATCTGCGCGAGATGGCGTACCTGAACGCCGGCCTTAAAATCCGCCTCAAGGACGAGCGCACCGGCAAGCAGGAGGAATTCCATTACGCCGGCGGAATCAAGGAGTTCGTCGATTCGCTGGTCCAGAACAGCGAGCCGCTGCACGAGACGGTCTTCTTCAAGGGCGTGCGCGACAACGTCGATATCGAGTGCGCGCTGTGCTGGACCGACGCCTACCACGAGACCATCTTCAGCTACGCCAACAACATCCACACGATCGAAGGCGGCACGCATCTGTCGGGGTTCAAGTCGGCGCTCACCCGCACGCTCAACACCTACGCGTCGAAAAACAACCTGTTCAAGAACAAGGACATGCGGCTTGAGGGCGACGACACGCGCGAAGGCCTCGTCGCGGTCGTCAGCGTGAAGATCTCCGAGCCGCAGTTCGAGGGCCAGACCAAGACCAAGCTCGGCAACTCGGAAGTCGAAGGCCTGGTCACAGGCCTCGTCAACGAGAAGCTCGGCGAGCATTTCGAGAAGCATCCGGCGGCGGCCAAGCGAATCGTCGGACGCGCGATCGAGGCGGCGACGGCGCGCGAAGCGGCCCGGCGCGCGAAAGACCTGGTGCGCCGAAAAGGCGCGCTTGATTCCGGCTCGCTGCCGGGAAAGCTCGCCGACTGCCAGGAACGCGACCCGGCGCGAAGCGAGCTGTTCATCGTCGAGGGCCAGTCCGCGGGCGGCACCGCCAAGGAGGGACGCAACCGCAAGACCCAGGCGATCCTTCCGCTGCGCGGCAAGATCCTGAACGTGGAGCGCGCGCGTATCGACAAGATGCTGTCGTCGACGGAGCTGAGAACGCTGAT
>JAJYMR010000213.1 GCA_021786815.1 Deltaproteobacteria bacterium | reverse complement strand
TGACGCCCATGACCAGCCCCCTTCCAGCGGTGTGTCTCGTGCCGGCGGCATGGAATTAATTGTACGTCGCGGATGCGCTTAATTCATCGCCGAGCGCTTCGCGGGAATCCGGGTTGCATGCGGGGCTTCAATGGCCGAAGTGAAAATGGTCGAGATGAAAAGCCGCGATAGTGCCGATTCCCGCGAGCAGCAGCACGACTTGGGAGAACGCGGCGGCCGGCGTCGCGTGCTCGTGCAGCCCTGGAATCAGATCGGCAGTGGCGATGTAGATGAAGCTCGCAGCCGAGATGGCCAGAATGTAGGGCATCGCCGCACGGGTCTCAGCGAGCCAGAAGTAGGCCACCACCGCACCGGGCAAGGTGGCGGACGCCGAAAGCCCGTTGAGCACCAGCGCCTTAACCCGCCCATAGCCGCCGGCGAGCAGAATCGCGAAGTCACCGACTTCTTGCGGCACTTCGTGAGCGATCACGGCGAGCGCCGCAGCAATCCCAAGCCGGAACGACACGAGAAAAGCGGCCGCGATCACCACGCCATCGACGAAGTTGTGGAACGCGTCACCGATCAGGATGAGCGGCGCGGCCGTGCCGTGCACCTCGCACTCCTTCATATGGCAGTGACGCCAGAGCACCAACTTCTCGAGTACGAAGAACAGCACCATGCCGGCCAGGACCGTTCCCGTGACTGCCATCGCCGCCGCTTGCTCGAGGCTGGCTGGGATCATGCCCAGGAACGCGGCGCCAAGCAGCGTGCCGGTCGCATAGCTAATGAGACAGGGGACAAGAATCCTACGGACGCTATCAGGGAAAAGCAGCATCAGCGCCGCGCCGCCAGTCGCGCCGATGCTTCCGAGCGCGCTGAACAGGATGATCCACCAAATCAGCACGCATTCACTCCAGGCCCAGGAATTGCCTGATTGCGGCGAGCGCCTCGGGCTCGGTCAGGGACGGCGCGTGGCCCACGCCCGGAACTTCGACCGAATGGACTTCGCGCGCGACGGTTTTCATCTGGGCGATCGTCTGTGGCGTCAGGATATCGCTCTCGGCGCCACGCACGACTAGGATCGGCGCGCTGATTCTCGCGAACGGAACCCACATGTCGAGCGGACGCGAAGCCGAGCCTGCGCGACGCACCGGCTTTCTTATCTGCGGGTCCATCTTCCACACCAGCTTTCCGTTCGGACCCGGCTTGACCGACCATTTGACCCACTGTTCGAGCGCGTCGTCGGTGAGATTTCGCGCGGGCGGATAGGTTTCGCGATAATACGCGGCGACGGCACGTATATCGTCGAACTCCGACTGGGCTTCGCCGACGTAGTCCATGATGCGCTGAAGGCCGCGCGGGTCGATATCCGGCCCGATATCGTTCAGTATCAGACGCTCGACGCGTTCCGGATGCCCTCCGGCGAAAAGCGTCGAGATCATGCCTCCCATCGAGGTTCCGATCAAAGTTGCGCGGCTGATCGCGAGCGCGTCAACGAAGCCGGTCAGGTCGCTGAGGTAGGTCTGCGGCGTGTAGTCGATTCCCGGGCCCCATTGGCTGTCGCCGCGTCCGCGCACGTCGAGCGACAGGACGTGATATGCGGGCGTCAGATGGGGCGCGAGGCCGTCGAAGTTGTGCGCGTTGCCCGTAAGTCCGTGGATACAGACGAGAACCGGCTTGCCTGCGCCGCCGTGGTCGAGAAAGTGAAGCTTGAGCCCGTTTACGGTTACAAAGCTGCTGACCGACATCGCGGATCGCTTCCCCTCCTGAATTGAATCGGCTCCGGCGTACAATAGCAGACCGGAGCCGGAGCGTGGCTATCGTGCCGCTGTTGTAATTTTGGCCGGCCGGGCGCCGGGCGGCGTTGGATTAGGGTTCGATTGCGTCCCCGCGCGGGGAACGCGCTCAGCCGGTTTTGGAGCGGTCTCCAGTGATCCGTGCTGCACGCGGTCTTGTATCAGTTGAGGGGATGAATGAATATGTCGCCCGGGCGCGTACGCCTGTTATTCTGCGGGCATGGCGCGGCGAGCCGGGGACGGAGCGCGCGGCCGGCAATCCGAAATCAACCGAGGATGTCATGAGAGTCGTAGTGGACCTGCAGCTTTGCGAAGGAAACAGCCGTTGCGCCGAAGCGGCGTCTGACGTCTTTGAAGTCCGCGACGATGACAAGAGCCACGTTCTTATGGAGCGGCCCTCCGAGGCGCTGCGCGAAAGGGTGAAACTCGCCGCCCGGCTCTGTCCGCGCCAGGCGATTTCGATAGTTGAAGATTAAAACTCCAGTGCTCCGCCCGGGAGCGTCGCGCGTCGGTGTGCGCGGCGGTTCGGGCGAGGACAGAGGTTGATTCAAATGGAAGCGCACGCCGTTAACCTCGAGACGCTCGATATCATCACGCCCGATCACTACGCGAAGAACGGCTACCCGCATCGCGAATGGGCGGTGCTCCGCAAGCAGTCCCCGGTCTACTGGTACGACCGTCCCAACGTGGAGCCGTTCTGGGCGATCACCAAACACGCCGACATCATCACGGTCGCGCGCCAGCCCAAGCTGTTCGTGAATGGACCGCGGCTGCTCGTTGTGACGCGCGAGCTGATGATCGAGGGCGGCGACATGCTCTTCCGCCATCTGCTCAACATGGATCCGCCCGAGCACGGCCGCTATCGCGACCTGGTCAACCGCCGCTTCACGCCGCGCGCGGTGCGTACGCTCGAAGCCGAAGTCGCCGAGATCTCGAACAACGTCATGAAGGAACTCGCCGCGCGCGCAAAGGGTGGCGTCGTTGAGTGCGATTTCGTCGTGGACATGGCGGCCAGGGTCCCGCTCGACGTTATCGCGGCGCTGATCGGCGTGCCCAGGGAGGATCGTGCGCAGCTCTTCCGGTGGACCAACGAGACTATCGGCTCGGCCGACCCCGAGTTCCAGCAGGGCGGCAGCGCGGAGGAGACTATTCGCCGCGCGCGCGAGGGCCTTTTCACCTACTTCAGCAACCTGGTCGAAGACCGCCGCAGAAATCCTCGCGACGACCTGACCAGCGTGCTTGCCACGTCCACGCTCAACGGCGAGCCGCTGCCACTGTTCGAGCTGATGTCGTACTTCCTGCTGCTCGTGGTCGCCGGCAACGAGACCACTCGCAATGCGACCTCGGGCGGCCTGCTCGCCTTTATCGAAAACCCCGAGCAGTGGCGGATGCTCAAGCAGGATCCGTCGCTCCTGCGCTCGGCCGTCGAGGAGATCGTTCGATGGGTCACGCCGGTCATCCAGTTCGCCCGCACGGCGACCCAGGATTACGAGCTGCGCGGCGAAAAAATCCGGCAGGGCGACTCGCTATGCCTGTTCTATCCCTCGGCGAACCGTGACGAGGAAGTGTTCCAGGAGCCGTTCAAATTCGACATCCGGCGCAATCCGAATCCTCATCTCGCCTTCGGAATCGGCGAGCATTTCTGCCTCGGCGCGAATCTCGCCCGGCTCGAGCTCGAAGTGATCTTCCGCGAACTGCTGAAGTGGGTCGATTCGGCGGAGCTGACGGCTCCGATGGAGCGGCTTCGCTCGAGCTTCGTCGGCGGAATCAAGCACATGCCGGTGCGCCTGAACCTCGCTGCGGGCCGCGCCTGAGCGACCGGAGCCCGGTTCTCGCGCGATAACGCCGATCGCGGGCGGCGCGTTCAGGCGAACGCGCCGCATTCGCATAAGCATGCCTCGCGCTTGTTGGAACGTGGGATATTGTGGCAGTTACGAATAAACCAGCCGGGGAGAATTCATGGGCGTCGCGAAAAGAGATTACGCGCAAACCCGAGACGGGCTTAAGATTCGCTACGAGATCTGCGGACAGGGCGAGCCGCTCGCGCTTGTCATGGGGTTCAGCGGTTCGGGGCGCGCCTGGGGCGAGCCGTTCCTTCAAGGAATGGAGCGGAGCTTCACCATTTTTGTGATTGACAACCGCGGCACCGGCGAAAGCGACAAGCCCGACCAGCCGTGGACGCTCGCCGACATGGCCGCGGACATCGTGTCGGTGCTCGACCATGCCAAGGTGGACCGCGCGCATATCTACGGCATCTCGATGGGCGGCATGATCGCGCAGGAACTGGCGCTTGCCTATCCGGGGCGTGTGCGCGGGCTCGTGCTCGGATGCACGAATTGCGGGGTGAGCCATTCGGTTCATGCGCCGCCCGAGGTGGTGGCCAACCTTATGCCGCTGCCGGGCGCGACTGCGGAGGAGCAGGCAAGGCGCGCATTCTCGGCCGCGTGCGGCAAGGCCTTCCTGAACTCCGAGCGGGGCAGGCAGGTTCTCGACCAGGCGATCGCCGACATGGGCAAGTATCCGATGACGCCGGTGCATACTTTCGCCCGCCAGGGTGCGGCGATACAAAGCTTCGATACCCATGCGCGGCTTGGCGAAATCAAGGCGCCAACGCTGATAATCCACGGCGACGACGACGCGATCGTCCCGCATCAGAACGCGCGAATCCTTGCCCAGGGAATCACGGGTTCGCGAGTCCACACGATCAAGGGCGCCGGCCACATGTTCTTCTGGGAAGCGCCCGCCGAGTCGGCGCACGTCGCGGCCGAGTTTTTGGAAACCGTCAAGTAGCCCGGAGTTATGCCATGTCAAATTACGAGACACTGATTTACGAAAAAGTAGAGGACAGGATATTCAGGCTCACGCTCAACCGGCCCGAGAAGCTGAACGCCCTTTCGCAGAAACTGCTCAAGGAACTCGAGGGCGTGATGGACGAGTTCGAGGGAAACCCCGACGCGAGCGTCCTTATCATCCGTGGCGCCGGACGCGCGTTCTCAGCCGGCTACGATCTGCAGGGCACGCAGCATCCCGGTTCGGCCTTCACCGTGACCAACGACAGGCTGGTCCTGCACAAGACGATCGAGCGATGGCAGCGACTGTGGGCGTTGAGCAAGCCCACTATCGCGCAAGTTCACGGATTCTGCCTTGCGGGCGCGACCGAATTCGTGGGCCATTGCGATATCGTGTTTGCGAGCGAGGACGCGCAGTTCGGGCATCCCGCGGGCCGCGCGCTCGGCATCCTGCCGACGCTTTCGATGTGGCCGGTGTTGATGGGTCCGCGCAAGAGCAAGGAGTACTTTTTCACCGGCGACTACATGAGCGCGCAGGAAGCGCTCGAATGGCATCTCATCAACCGCGTCTTCCCGAAGGACAAGCTCGAGGAGGAGACGCTCAACTACGCGCGGCGGGTCGCGATGGTGCCGGCGGAACTGCTGATGCTGCACAAGGCCGCGGTGAACCGTTTCTACGACATCCTCGGGATTCGGGCGGCCGAGCAATCGTCCGCGGACATCGACGCGCTCGCCCATCAGACCGACACGGTGCGCAACTGGATGAAGGCAAGCCGCGAACGCGGGCTCAAAGATGCGCTCACGGAGCGCGACCGGCCGTTCAGCAAGAAATAAATCGCGCTCGGCGCGGCTGATTCCACCGGGGCGCCCGGGGATTTCCCGAGGCGCCCCGTTTCGCCTCTTTTCACGCCGCCCGGTCACCTGCTTATTTCAAAACGACACCAATCCGATCCGCTGCGCAGAGTATCGAGAAACCTCCCCGGCCTTGCGCGCGGATTCCCGGCATGTTTTATCCGTGATTCGGGCCGGGAGAGAAGACTGAAGACGTGGCGTCCTCTGTAAATGTAACTGCGGGCGATGCGTTCGAGCCGTCGCAGCCCGGCAAGTGGCTGGTGGCGGCCTCGGTGATGCTCGGAACGTTCCTGTCGGTGATGGACGCGACGGTGGTGAACGTCGCGATGCCGCACATGATGGGCTCGCTCGGCGAGGATCTGCTCACGATCACGTGGGTCTCGACCGCCTACAGCATCGCCGAGATCATCATGGTCACGATGGCGGCGTGGTTCACCGCGCTGCTCGGACGCAAGCGGCTGTTTCTGGCCTCGATGTTCCTGTTCATCGTGGGTTCGGTGCTGGCCGGGACCTCGCGAACCTTTGGCCAGTTGATTTTCTACCGCGTCATACAGGGAATCGGCGGCGGCAGCCTGATACCCTGCTCACAGGCGATTGCGCGCGAGACGTTCCCGCCCGCCGAGCAGGGGATGGCCATGGCGATCTTCAGCATGGGGGTG
The DNA here is from genome assembly GCA_021786815.1 of Deltaproteobacteria bacterium. Taxonomy (GTDB): domain Bacteria; phylum Desulfobacterota; class Binatia; order Binatales; family Binataceae; genus DTIX01. The sequence goes on along the minus strand of JAJYMR010000213.1, from coordinate 2,724 downwards.
ATCTTCGCGCCGGCGATCGGCCCGGTCATCGGCGGATGGCTGGTGGATCATTACGGCTGGCGATGGGTTTTCTACATCAACGTGCCGTTCTGCATCGTGGGCATCATGATGGTGAGCGCGTTCGTCCACGACCCGCCTTATCTGAAGCGCGGAATCGCCCGAATCGACTGGGGCGGAATCATCCTGATGACCATAGGATTGACCGCGGTCCAGGTGGTGCTGGAGCGCGGCGAGGAAGTGGACTGGTTCGCCAACAACTGGATCGTCGCCGGCACGGTAATCGCGGCCCTCGCGCTTGCCGTGCTGGTGATATGGGAACTGCGCAGCGACGAGCCGATTGTTGATCTGAGGCTGCTCCGCAACGGCCAGCTCGCCGTTGGATGCAGTCTCGGAGCCGTGGTCGGCTTCGCTCTTTACGGCGGAAGTTTCCTTCTGCCGCAGTTCACCCAGGACCTGCTCAACTATCCGGCCTATCAGGCGGGACTGGTGCTGATGCCGCGGGCGGTTGCGATGATGTGCGCGATGCCGATAATCGGACGGCTGTACAATCACGTAAGTCCGCGTCTTCTGATCGGCGCAGGGGTCGCCCTGCTGGCGGGAGCATACTGGCAGTTGTGTCACCTGTCGCTCGAGGTCTCGTACTCAACCTTTACGCCCATCCTCATCATGTCGGGAATCGGGATGGGAGCGGCGATGGTCACCTTGGCGACCATCTCGTTGAGCACGGTGCCGCGGCCGTCGATGACCGGGGCTTCGAGCCTCTACACTCTGACGCGGCGCGAATCGGGAAACGTGGCCTACGCGGTGCTCGCTACGCTGGTCGCGCGGCGCGAGCAGTATCATCGCTCGGTCCTCATCGATTACGCTTCGCCGCTGAATCCGATTTTTCGGCAGGCTCAAACCGGCACAAGGAGCACGCTCGGGCAAAGCATTAACCCTGTCGGCTTTCCGGGGCGAAGTCTCATGGTGCTCAACGATGCGATCAACCGGCATGCTACGATGCTGGCCTACAACGATGCGTTTTTTATCGTGGTTCCGATGTTTTTGCTCGTGCTGCCACTTCTCTTCCTGCTACCCGTCCACGGCTACGTGCCGGATTCCATGCCCGAGGCCGAATGACGCGGGCCTCGACGCGCTTCAAGCGCTTGGGTGCGGATGAGTTGCCGCGCGAGTCTGTCGTGTAATTTGATGCGAGCGAAACAATGAGTCTTCGTGAAGAACGAGCAGCCGGTTTTGCCCCCTCCGCCGCCGCGTCTCCCGCGCCGGGCGGACTTTTCGGGCTCGACTGGCTCAACCGCGACCTGCTCTGGCTCTTCGTGCTGCGGGTGCTCAGGAGTTTCGCGCAGGGTTTTCTCGGGATCATTACGCCGCTGTACATCGCGATTCTTGGTTACGACGCGATCCATCTCGGAATCCTGTTCGCGGTGGCCGCGGTCGTGAGCGCGATGATTTCCGGCGCAATCGGAATCCTTGCCGATCGTTTCGGGCGCAAGACGTTCCTGGTTCTGATCTCGCTCCTGATGGGCGTGGGCGGGGTGATGTTTGCGCTTACGCGAAGCTTCGTTCTTATCGTGGTCGCCGCGGCGCTGGGCTCCATCGGGCGCGGCGGCGCGCTCGGCGGTGCGGCGTGGGGCCCGTTTTATCCGGCCGCGCAGGCCCTTATCGCGGAGCAGACGACCGACGCGCGCCGGACGACGGTCTTCGGGGCGCTCGCGTTTGCCGGCGTCACCTCGGCGGCGCTCGGCTCCTTGCTGGCCGCCGCGCCGCATCTTCTGCAACATCTGTTCGCGGTTCCGGTGCTTGAGGGCTATCGCGCCCTGTTTCTGCTGACGGGACCGTTTGGTGTCGCGATGGCGCTTGCTGTGATTCCGGTGCGCGAACTGCATTCCGCATCCGGACGCCCCGCGCGCGTCGCGAACGACCCAACGTCCGGCGGTGCAGGCGCGCCCGAGAGCGATCGCCGCCTCGCCTTCGGCATCTCGGCGCGTTCGTGGAGCCTGATATGGCGGTTCATGGTTACGAACGCGACCAACGGCGCCGCGATCGGGATGCTGGGGCCGTTCGTGGTGTACTGGTTTTACCGGCGGTTCGACGTAACCTCGAGCGAACTTGCACAGCTATTCTTCGTGCTGAACCTGGTGAGCGCGATTCCATACCTGATGGCGGGACGGATCGCGCTGATGTTCGGCTCGGTTCGAAGCGTCGTCGTCACCCGCGCGATTTCGACCGTGCTGCTTTTCGTCGTGGTCCTGATGCCCACGTTTGTGCTTGCCGCCGCCGTCTATACGCTCAGGATGGTCTTCAACGTGCTTTCTATCCCGGTCAGGCAGTCGTACCTGATGGGCGTGATCGAGCCGGCCGAGCGCGCAAGTGCGGCTGGCCTTGCGAGCGTTCCATCGCAGGTGACTTCCGCGGTCGGCCCGTACCTGGCGGGCTACTTCATGCAGAATTTCACGCTTGGGTTGCCGCTTGAGTTCGCCGCCGCGATGCAGGCGCTGAACACGCTCCTGTACTGGCTATTTTTCCGCAACATCTATCCACCCGAGGAACTGAGCTCCCCGGGGGCCGGCGGCTGAGAGGCGGAGCCACCGCGTGCGCCGCGAATTCGATATCGCGCGGCTGTTTTCGCAAAACCGGCTCTTACCTTGCCCGGTGAGATGCGGCAAGCTACAAAAAGCGGCGAAGTTTTCGCGGCATCTCTTTCCGAAGCTAAATGTTTGACCC
>JAJYMR010000398.1 GCA_021786815.1 Deltaproteobacteria bacterium | reverse complement strand
GATCAGGCTCATCTCGCCGCGGATCACGTTGAGCAACTGGGGAAGCTCGTCGATGCTGAAGCGTCGGAGGATCCGGCCAACCGGCGTGATCCGGCTGTCGTTGCCGAGCTTGAACAATGGAGCCGCGGTCGCGGAAGCGGCGGTGCCGTTGCGGATCCATTGGTGGACGTAGTCGCGATGCTTCGCGTCGTCCGCGCAGGCGCGCATCGTACGCAACTTGAGCATCGCGAACGGCCGCCCGCGCGCTCCGATTCTGATTTGGCGGAAAAGGATCGGCCGCCCGTCGAAGAGCCGGATCGCAAGCGCGCCCGCGAGCAGGACCGGTGCGCTCAGAACGAGCAGGACGCTCGCGGTCGCCAGATCGAACGCGCGTTTGATCGCGAAATTGAGCCCGCCGATATTCGAGCCGCGCGGGCTTATCAGCGGGATGATCCCAAGCATGTCGAAGCGCAAACCGCTTGGCGCCCGGTTCGAGACCCACGGCACGAGCCACCATCGCACGTCATGGCGCTCGCAGAGCCCGATGACTTCCTGTTCGCGTTCCCGTGGCGAGTCGGGCAGGGCGACGGCCACCTCCAGTCCCGGGAACAGGCGCGCAATTTCGCCGAGCCGCTCAATCGGACCGAGCACTGGGTAGCCGCGATATTGTCCTCCCGGACTGCCGTCGTCGAGGAATCCGACGACCTCGTAGGGCGTCAATTGGTCGAGGATACTCTCGCACAGATAGCGCCCGACCGGATTGAATCCGATCAGCACGAGCGGAATCGCGTTTTCCGGACTGCTGTAAAAGCGATGAATACCCCATCTTGCCGCGGCTCGCGCAGTAAGTACGGCCGGCATCGCCATCGCGTACCCGACGAGTACTGTCAGGCGCGACAAATCGAGATGGGCAAGGAAGCCCGCGAGCACCGTCAGGAGCGCCGCAATCGTGGAGCCGCGCACGACGGCCTCGAGTTCCTTGAGCCCGCCATTGCGCATCCGGTACAGATCGCAGGCGCGGAACACGGCCAGCCACATTACGGCCAGCAGGACCGCGCTCGGAACGAGCAGGCCCGCGCCGGTTCTCGTCAGCCGCACTTCCATCGCGCCTCCCGGGTCGTGCAGCATCAGCGCGGCGCTGAACGCCAGGAAGAGCGCGATGGTATCGGCGGCGGCAAATACCGCCTTCTGTTTCTGGAGCTCGCCGGCGAACATCTGCGATCTACCTTCTCCTGGGGGGAGGGGGAGACGAGGTCGCTGTTCGTCTCAGTCCGCCGGCGAGCAATTCCCTATATCCGGCAAGCGCGTCATGCACGGTCTGCGCGACGCGCGCCACTTCCGTTTCGGTCAGATGTGGATGCATCGGAAGCGAGAGCGCCGTATCGGCGAGCGATTCGGCGACCGGGAAATCACCCGGTGAATGCCCGAGTTCCCTGCACGCGGGCTGAAGATGGAGCGGCACGGGGTAGTGGATGCCACACTGGATTTCGTTGCGTATCAGCGCCTCGCGGATGAGGTCTCGCGCGGCCGTGCGCACGACGAACAGATGGTAAGCGGAGACCGCGCCGTCGGGTTCCTCGGGAAGTTTCAGGATTTCCCGGTCGAGCAGCTTGCGGTAAAGCCGCGCAGCTTTGCGTCGGCGCTCGTTCCACTCGGCCAAGTGTCCGAGCTTCGCGCGCAGCACCCCAGCCTGTATAGCGTCCAGCCGCGCGTTATAGCCAAACTCCTGGTGCGCGTAATGCGAAATACGGCCGTGGTCGCGCAGCATCCTGATCCGGTCCGCGAGCTCGTCGTCGTTGGTGACGACGGCGCCCGCTTCTCCCCACGCGCCAAGGTTCTTTCCCGGATAAAAACTGAAGCATCCTGCCAGCCCACGCGTACCGGCCATCACGGTTCGGCCGTCCGTCCCGCGCCAGCCCGCGCCGTGCGCCTGGCATGCGTCCTCGATTATCTTGAGCCCGAACTCGCGAGCGATCGTCTCGATTTCGTCCATCGCCGCGGGCAATCCGTACAGATGAACGGGCACCATCGCGCGCGGACTTCTGGCCGTTGTCTTGGCGCGACGCTCCAGGTAGCGCCTGAGCCCGCGGGGACTGATGTTACACGTCTCGGGATCGACGTCGACGAATACCGGCCGCGCGCCGGTCTGATGGATCGCGGCTGCGGTCGCGATGAAGGTCATGGGAGTTGTGATAACCTGATCGCCAGGGCCGATTCCGGCGGCTATCAGGGCGAGCCTGAGCGCGTCGGTGCCGCTGCTCACGCCGATCGCGTGGCGCACGCCGAGGAATTGCGCGAATTCGCGCTCGAAAGCCTCGACCGCGACGCCGCCGACGTAGGCGCACCCGCTGTGGACTTGCGCGAGTTCGCGTTCGACGTCGCTCTGGATTTCGGCATTTTGAGCCGCAAGATCAACGAACTTTATCTGCCGCATCGAAACCTCCATGCGGGCGTGGGCGGGAATCGAAACTCTCGACCATGCGCTTTAGGCGGGCGGGATGGCCGGCGACGATCGCGCGCGGGAGCACGTCGCGCGTGACGAGCGCGCCCGCGCCGACTATCGCGCCGGCGCCGATCGTGACTCCGCACATGATGATGGCGCCGCTTCCGATCGAGGCGCGCCGACCGACCGTGGTCGGTTCCATCCGCCAGTCGCTGCCGTCCTTGGGCGAGCCGTCGGGATTGGTGGCTCGCGGGTAACGGTCGTTGATGAAAACGACGCCGTGGCCGATGAAGACCTCGTCCTCGACGGTCACGCCCTCGCAGATGAAGCTGTGGCTGGAGATTTTGCATCGTTCGCCTATCGAGGCGCCGCGCTGGATCTCGACGAAGGCTCCGATACGCGTCTCGGCGCCGACCTCGCAGCCGTAAAGGTTTACGAACGGGGAGAGCCTTACGCGCTCTCCAAGCCGCACGTCATCCGCCACGCACGCGTACTTCGGGATTGCGGTTTCGCATTTCATAGGGCGCCCACCGGCGGAATCTCCACCGCCGTCATCCGGCCGCCGTTTCGAAGCGACAGGCTGGCCGCGTGAAGCACGCTCACAACGCGCAACCCCGAGAGTCCGTCGGTGCGGGGAGTCGCGCCGTTCCTGATGCAATCGACGAAGTGCTCGCACTCCAGGCGCAGCGGTTCGGTCTCATCGATGCGCGGGATCTGGATGTCGCCCTGGCGGTACGAGTACTGGAAATCGCCGAAGGTGTCGTAATAGCGCTGGACGTCAACCCGCTTGTCATAGACGCGGATTTTCTCCTGCGGGGCGGTGTCGTCATACACCAGCATCTTGCGCGAACCCACCACGGTGGTGCGCCGGATCTTGTTCGGGTCAAGCCAGCTGACGTGAATGAACGCGAGCACGCCGCGCGGGAAATGCAGCGTGAGCAGCGCCACATCCTCGATTCCGCGCCGATAGTGGCTCTCGCCGTGGCAGCTTACCGCCTCGGGCACCTGTCCCATCGCCATCAGGATGATCGAGATGTCGTGAACGGCGAGGTCCCAGGCGACATTCACGTCATGTTGGAGAAGGCCCAGGTTGGCGCGCGTGGAACTGATGTAAAAGATCTCGCCGAGTTCGCCCGACGCGACGATGTCGCGGAGCTTCACGACCGGCGCGCTGTATTCGAACGTATGTCCCACCATCAGGACGCGGCCGCGGTCGCGCGCGAGCTCGACCAGGTCGGTGGCCTCGGCCGGCGATGTCGCAAGCGGCTTCTCGACCAGCACTGACTTGTCGGCTTCGAGCGCGCGGCGCGCCATCTCGTAATGAGTTCCGACCGGTGTCGCTATAATCACGCCTTCGACTTCGGGATCGGCCAGCGCCCGGTCGAAGTGCGAGGTGGTTTTGGTATTCGGATAGAGTTGCGCGATGCGTTCGCGGCGTCCGGCGTCGAGATCGCAGGCGATCACGCGCTCGGCGCACCCGAGATGGTTAAGATTCCTGACCCAGTTCGGACCCCAATAACCAAGTCCGACCACTGCGATGGCGCCAAGCCGCGCGGGCGCGGCCTTGCGGCCATTCGTCACCGGGTTTCGAAGCGTCTCTCCAATAATTTCCATGTCAAACCTCATTCATCCCAACAATCTGCGCAGTCCGCCCGCGACAGGCTTGGACGTAGCGTTGAAGATCACGCCAGCCACCGAGCGGTTCGCCGCCCTGAGCGCTGCAGTGGTCGTGGCAAGATCGCGCCGCTCGGTATGGCCGTAGCGGACAACCAGCAGGATCGGGTCCGTCGGGCGCGCAAGCGGCAGTATCCGCGAATCCAGCCTGCTCACGCCGAGGTCGATCACTGCGGCGCGGTACGAATTCAGAAGTTCGTCGAGCTGCCGCAACATCTCGTCGCGCGCCGCGTCGTCGGCGACCGGACAGCAGCTCGCAAGCTCAAGTCCCGTCCAGTCCGTCGACCGAATCTGGAGCATGCCGTTCAGGATCAGTTCCGGAACCGCCTGCCGGTTGGGCGCGAACATGCGATGGAGCACGGGGTGCCTCAGATGCGCGTCTATCAGCATCGTGCGCAGCCCCAGGCGCTGGCTCAGATCGATTGCGAAAGCGGCGGCTACGGCGGACGCTCCGTCCTGCGGACGGCATCCGGCGACGAAAAGCCTCACCGAACTCTCGACCGCCGCGACCGGCATGAGCCGTTCGCTCAGACTGCGGATCGCGCTTTGGTTCGCGAGCGCCGCCGGCACGTGCTGAAAGACGGGTAGCGCAACCGGCGCGAGCGAACCCGTCATGCTCGCGACCTTGGTGGCCGAGGGATTTTCCGCCGGATGGCCGAAGTCGTGCTCGTAACGGGTGCGTTCGCGAGCGAGCGCGTTGTAATACTTGCCCACGGTTCGCTTACCTCGTGGCGTCCGCCGATTGAGCGGCGGGTAAACGGATAATCTCGCCCGGATAGATCAGGTCGGCGTCTCTCACCTGCGGATTGGCTGCCATCAGCCGATCGACCTCATACGGAGAGCCCAGGTAACGGTTGGCGATTGCGCTCAGCGTGTCTTGATATCGGACCCGCACCTGGCGCGGCGAACGGGCGCTCGCGCCTTGCTTCGGTTCTGCGGCGGGCTTCAGAGTTGCCTCTTTCGCGACGTCGCCGGACGGCAGCGGCGGCGTCGAGAACAGGGCCGGCGTGTTCGTCGGCCCTGATTCGGCGACGGGTTTCGAAGGCCGCGGCGGCGCGATGGTGACCACGTTATGCGCTTTCTCGCGAGTCTCGTGGGCAACGGCACGGACGAGGGCGGGGCTGGAATCCGACGAGCGCGCATAAATGCCGCCCGCAACCGCGCCCAACGCCACCAGCGCGAGCAGCGGCGCCGCCAGTCGCAGAATCGGGACGAAGTGCCCGGGCCGAAAAATTCGAAGCCGCCGTGGCCATTCGCCGGCGGGCCGCCGTTTAGCGGCGGTGAAAAAATTTTCGTATGCCGCAACCGCTTCCTTTGCAGCCGCCAGTTCGACCCGCGTCTTGCCCTCGCCGTACGCGAGCAGCATCGCGTTGTGACAAAGCACGTTGATTCGCCGCGGAAGCCCGTCGCTATGGGCAAGAAGATGGCCAAGCGCACGCGGCGCGAAGACGCTGCTTGCGTCGCCTCCCTGGAGGTGCACGCGATGCTCGACGTAGGCGCGGGCTTCCTCGGCCTCAAGCGGATTCAGGACCGCGCGGGCGCCGATTCTTCCGTTCAGGCTGCGGGCTTTCGACGCCGAGAGGCGTTCGGCAAGTTCCGGCTGTCCCACGAGAAGGATTTGGAGCCGGCGCTCGGCGCCGGTATCGACGTTGGAGAGCAGGCGCAACTCCTCGAGCGTTTCGTCGGCGAGTTCCTGCGCCTCGTCGAACAAGAGCGCGATACGCTCACCCGTTGCGAGCCGGTCGAGCGAGGCCGCCAGCGCGTCGATCAGTTCGGGTTTGCTCTTCGCGCCGGCCTCGATTCCAAGCTGCTCCAGCGCCGTGCGCATCATCCGCTCGAAATCGAGCTTCGGATTGCCGATATATGCGGCGCGAAGGTTCGCGTAATGGCGCGCGAGCACAGCGAAGATCAGCGTGGTTTTGCCGGTGCCGGTCTCGCCCATGAGCACCGTGAGCCCGCTTGGTTCGTTGGTCATGCCCCATTCGAGCAAGGCGAGTCCTTCGCGATGCTCCTTGCCCAGGTAAATCGCGTCCGGAGTGGGATTGAACTGAAAGGGCGGGCCGTTTAGTCCGAAATGCTCGTGATACATGGCTCCTCCCCTATTGCGCGTCGCGAAGAACCGCGACCGTCGACAATCCGCTCGCCTGCGCAATCGCAACCGTGGAATAGAGTCTCGGGTCGGATCGCTCCTCGAGGTATGCCGCGCCAAGGCCCGCGCTCAGAGCGAGCAGGACACCCACCGCAATATTGAGCCAGACGATCGGAAATGCCGGCTGAAGCGGAAAGTTCGGCTCCTGTGCGACGCTGACATCGAGGATTTTTTCGCTATTCAATCCCTCGGCCGCGCGGGCCTCTTCGGCCTTGCGCAGATACGAGAGATAAGCCTCCTTGTTGGCCGTGACGTCGCGCTCGAGCCGGTCGATCTGAACGCCCGCGTTCACCATCGCGTCAAGCTGTTTGCGCGTATCGGCGATCTGCCGCGCAAGGGCGTCCTGTTCGGCCTTAAGCGAGGCTGCACTGGTCTCGGCCTGCTCGAAGTTCGTGTCGAGGCTTACCCAGACGGGGTTGAGGTCGGTGCTCCTTTCCTGGACTTCGAGGTGATTCTCGCGGTCGAGGATTGCCTGGGAGGCGGCGATTTGCGCGTCGATCTCCTGGATGCGCCGGCTGGTCGGCTGATATCGCGTTAGAAGCTTGGCGCGCTTGGCTTTGAGTTCCATTACCTGCGGCTTGAGCTGTTGAAGCGCGAGATTCTGTACCGAGCGCACTTTTGTTCCGATTCGCCTTGGCGTGCTGACAAGCTGCCCCCTGAGTTCGGTCATCTGGCGCTTCGCCGACGCCAGTTCCGCGGCTGTTTTCGAGTACTCGAGTTGAAGCTCCGAGAGCCGGTTCACAAGCGCCTGCTTTTGATCGCTCAGGTTGGTGATTCCGGTCTGGATCTCATAGGCGCGAAGCCTGTCCTCGGCCTGATTGAGCTGCGCGTTGAGCACCCCGCTCTGCTTTTGAAAGAAGGCCGCTGCCTGCGGGTCGTGCGAGATACGCGCGTGATAGGCGAGGTATTGGGCGATAAGGCGGTTCAGAAAAGCGCGCGACCATTGCGCGTCGTGCGATTCGAAATCGATGTCGATTACATTGGAGCGATTAATCACGTAGGCGCGCAGATGGCGCGCGAGTTGGAGCGCCCACTGCTGCTTCGCGCTGAGCGGCGCAACTCCGTGAATCGACCGGTAGCTCATCGCCGGTATGTCCACCGCGGTGTTGAACAGGCTCGCGACGGCGTGCATCGCGTCGTCGTTCGAGGGCTCGCGCAGCCCGGCTACCGCGCGCTTGACCAGATACAGGCTCGTGAGCAATTGGACTTCGGAATTGAGGTCCTGCTCGCTCACCGGGTTGGCGACGATCGCGGGATTTTCGGGCGAATCGGTCTGCAGGGCCGGCGAGGCAAGCAGTTGCGCGCGATTGTCCTGGATCAAGATTTTTGCGTGCGACCGGTAAACCGGCGGCCACACCAGCGTGATGAGCACGACAAGGCCCATCACCACGCTTGCCACCTCGATCAGCGTCACACGGCGCCGGTAGGCGAGATCAAGCCAGTAGTTTATGTCGCGGCGCGCCATACGATCGCTCCTTGCCTCCATTCACGGAATCGGCACAGCCAGATACGGCGGAATCGGCAGCACCCCTGTCATGTATTGCTTCACGAACAGGTCAACGCTGGCGATGCGGCTGCGCGGCACGACCAACACGTCACGCGGCATCAGCATCGCGTCTTCGGCCTGGCCGGGATGGTCGACGGCGGACGCCAGGTCGAGCTTCACACCCTGCACGTTTCCGCATGCGTCGCGCCGGATAAGCACCACGCTGCTGTCGGTCGCGTCGTCTGTAAATCCGCCTGCCTGAGCGATCGCTTGCAGCGCCGTCATTCCGTTGAGCAGCGGGAACGCGCCGGGATGATTCACCTGTCCTTCCACGTAAACCTGCCGCTCGGGCATGTTCTTCACGTGCACGACAGCGTCCGGCGCGCGAAGCTCGCTCGAATAGGCCTGGTCGATTTCCTGGGCCAGCTGGCTCTTGGTAAGTCCCGCCGCCATGAGCTGCCCGACAAGCCTGAGCGTGATTTTTCCGTCGGGGCCGACGGTGACTTCGTCGTTGAATTCCGGCGAGAGGTAAAAGTCGATGGCGAGGTCGTCGCCGGGTTGAATCCGATAGACGTTGGGGTCGCTCGAAGATGCGGCGTAAACGCCGGGCAGACAGTTCGCCGTGCCAACGGTTGTCGGCCGGCCGGCCGCCACGTCTCCTCGTGCCTTGGCGCCCGCAGAACATCCCGGGAGCATCGACGCGAGCAACAATGCGCCGCAGATAAAAGCGGCTGCGCTCGCGCGCGGCCCTGCGAGCCGCAGGCTCTCGCACTGCCGGCGTCGAATCGATACCGCTGAAACGTCGCCGCTCATGACCTTCCTGCGCCACACGGAGCCGCGTCCCAGCGGTTTAAGGCCGCCGGGACGCGCCCCTCCTGCGGCTCTTCTCCCGTCCACCCGCAGTGCTCCACACACCAACCGCATGCACCCGAGAAAATCCGTTGTTGCTATCTTTTGAGATTCTGCGGTCCGCAAACTAGTTGCGAACTGTGGGGACACCGACGCAACGCCTGTGCCGACGAGCGAGACGAAGAAATTACTTTCTTTTGCTGGAAGAGCGCAGTGGGAACGCAAAGGCGGTCGGCAATCTTTTTCTTCGACGCGGAAAAATTTACCGATCTACCG
>JAJYMR010000388.1 GCA_021786815.1 Deltaproteobacteria bacterium | reverse complement strand
CATCAAAGCTCCATTAAGGAACGGAACTGGAACTCGGCGCGAGCGGTGGATAGCAGGCGGAAAGGGGGTTTTTCAGGCGGGCCGCGGGTTGCGGGGGGTTCTACCGGGCTATTTCGGCGTTTACTGCTCCTTGCCCGTGTCGGTCCTGTCAAGGGCCGCCCGCAGCGCGCGGGCCAGATCGAAAGGGGTGCCGACCGCCCAGAAGTGCAGGAAGAAAAGACGCGGTGACTCCTTTAGCAAATGGCCGCTCAGAGCCGTGACCTCGATATGGTTGTTGCTGAGCGTGTAGAGAACCCGGGATACCTCGCCAGCCACCAGTGCGAATTCGCCTGTGCCCGCAAGCCTACCGTGGCCGGCCTCCTGAAAATTGAGCCGCGTCGCTACGCCCATTGATGCGGGCATGACTTCCCCGCTCATGCGCACCTGCTCCGAGCGCGGAACCACGATCGAGAGCACGCCGTTCTGATAGCGCCCGGAATAGCCGAGTTCCTCGCGCATCTCGTCAACCCATTTCGCCGGCATCGCCGGAATCGCAGCCGGAGCGGGCCTGAGCGGCGTTGCCGTCGCCTTAAGCACCTCTCGCAGCGTAGTTGCGAGCGTCAGGGCTTTGCCCTCGCCCACGAAGTGCACGAACGTCAGGCGCGGCGATTCGCGGCACAGATGGTCGCATAGGGCGGTTATCGTGAGAGGCGAGGAGTCGAGCACGTCGATAACCCGCCGGGCTTCCTCCTGAGTCGCCACGAGTTCGCCCGTTACGAGCGCACTCCCGTCATGCGCCGGCATGAAGGTGACCCGTGACTGAAGCGCGAGAGCGGGGTGCACGGCGGTGTGCTCGATGACGACCTTGAGGTCGGTTCTCAGCCACGAATACCGGACGACGCCGTTGGGCAGCGACTCTCCCTTCTCGCCCAGCACATGGTTGATTTCGGCGACCGGGAGTGCCGCGGCCCTTGCGGGCGGGATCTCCAGCAAAAGCGCAGTTACGAAGAGCAGGGTTTGGGCCAACCGCACACGCATCGTCATTGCGTTCCTCCCATGCGGCGAGGAAACCCGTTGGGCATCCGCGGCATTCGCCGCTAAAGACGGGCCTGGGTCGGACGAGCCTCGCTGACGACGAGGTCGTGCAGCGTCTCGCCCTTAAGCAGATTTCGCTCGTTATTCTCCAGGCGTGCAAGAAGCCTTTTTATCCGCCAGTCGTAGGTTCGCCCGGCGCGTGGCTCTTCAACCGCATCCAGGATCGCCTCAACCGGGATTGCCGAGGGCGCTCGGCACAAAAGCAGTTCGTAATCGCCGTGGTTCGTCGAAGCGTCGGCCTTTCCCTCCACGAGCAAGCCGGCATGTTTGAGCCGCTGGAGAACCGGGTCGAGGTCGGTTTCGTTGGCGCCGAGTTCGCGCGCGACATCGCGGGCCGTCACCGGTCCGCGATGACTCAGCATCCTTTGAGCAATTCGAATCGTGAGGAGCAGTCCGGCCCGGCGCGTGAAATCCCGTCCCTTTTCGCCGCCGGATCGTTTTTGTGAGGCCCCGTATTGGGCTGCGGCGGCGATCTCGGCGCCGAACAGCACGATTGACCAGCTCAGATAGATCCAGACGAGCAGCGCGGGAATCGCGGCCAGCGCGCCGTAGACCGGCTGGTAGCTCGCCTGATACTGGAAGTGCACATAGGCCCAATACGCGATTATCCAGAGAATCGAGGTGACGAACGAGCCCGCCAGCGCGGCACCGTAGCGGACCGTCGTGTATGGAAAGAACATGAACAGGAAGGCGTATCCGGCCCATATCATGAAAAAGGGCGTCACTCTTGCGGCAAACGGAATCCGGCCGAGTTCGTCGCCGTAGGCGGAGGCCAGGGTAAGGGCCGCGGCAAGAAGGATCGGCACCGTGAAAGTGACGCTCAGGTAGTCGGAGATCGTGCGGATGAACGGCCGTCCTTCTTTGACCTGCCAAATCCGGTTGAACGCGATCTCGATCGTCCGCAGCGTCATGATATCGCAGACGACCAGGCTTCCTGCGCCCAGGGAGCCGAGCGCGCCAGCACGACTGTTGGCGATGAAGTCGCGCAGGTGGGCGCGGATGACGGGTGAATCAAGTGACAGATAATTCAGGATAAGTGGTTCGACCCGAGCCTCTTCACCAAGGCCCTTGAGAGCCGCGAAGACGAGCACCAGGAGCGGAACGATGGACAGTGCGACCGTGTAAGTCAGCACAGAGGCCCATAGCCAGTAATCGTGCGCGACAAAATTGCTCACGGCCAGAGCGAGAATCCGCGACAGTCGACGGGTCGAAAGCGCAAGCCTCCTTTTGAGCCTGCGCCATCCGCGCGTCGCACGCGCCGAAGTCCGGGAATCCGTGCCGCTTCTCTCGCCGGTCATCCGTTTGCGCGCAGCACGATCACTCAACTGCCTCCCATCTCGCTCTCCGCTTTCCGGGCGACGCGCCCGGAGTTCCACGCCACGGCAAGGCCGACGCCGATTGCAATCGCTCCGGATATCGCAAGCGACAACCACACCGGAAGCCACTCGTGCAGCAGCATTATCAGCGCAGCCAGCACACACGCGCCGCCCAGGAACACGAGCAAGCTTCCCAGAAACTGGCCCACCGCGCGGTCGAAGGCCGCCGTCAAAGCCCGTCCGAAGTTCACCTCGAGCAGCCTGGTCTCGGCTTCGACGATGCGGACGACGTCGTCGAGCATCCGGCCCGCGAGCGCGGCCCAATGGCCCTCGGCACGATGCCGGTCGAGGGCAGCCTGGGCCGCGGGTTGGTCGTGAGACCTATCGGGCGCCTGGTTCTCGGGCTGCGTCATGTTGCGCTGCGGGTACCGCGGCGCGCTGCGCGGAACCTATCGAATAACCAACGGCGGCGCCAGTAAGAAGCGCGAGCAAAACCGCGGTGTGGCGCGAAGCCCGGCCCAGGACGAATCCGAGCGCCCCGGCCAGCACCAGCGAGCGCATCGGGTTTTCCCTGACCTCCGACTCAAGGCGCACCTGGTCGGCTTCGAACCTGCGCCTTATCTCGAGCGCGGTGCGTCGCAGGTCATCGCGCGCCTGGTCCAGTTCCCTGCGTAACTGAATCGTCGTGTCCGCTTCCATGATCCTCGACAAGCCCGGCAACAAAGCCGTAGACCGCACTTCGCACCACACTGCGCCCGGCCATCAAAACGAGACCGCGCCCGACCCGGCTGCGCAGTCCGCCACCCAGGACGAAGCCTGCAGCCGCCGCCGCAGTCAGGGCAGCAAGCGGCTGGCGATGGATTTGACGATTACACCATACAAACCATTCAGGCACTGCCTCTTCGGCGGGCCGGGCCGCTAGCTGTGCGTCGGATTCTTCCATCTTGCCTCAGGACATGCGTTTGACGATCTGGGCGACTGCGTAGCCGACCACGAATGCGCACGCGACCGCGAGCCAGGGCTCGTCTTCGACGAAACGAACCACGCGCTCGCCAGCCTCGCCTGCATATCCGCGTCCTTTGGAGGCGTACTCTCTCGCGGCGCGGTAAACGCGTTCGCTTGCCTCGCGCGCTTCTTTTGCCTGCTGAGCGATAGTTTCGTTGATGGAATCAAGTCCAGTGTCCGCCATTGTCCGAGACTCCTTGAAAAATGTCCGGGAACGACGTGCCGTGCGGTTGCGAAGCCGACAGCGTCCAGGTGCCGCCATCGACCAGCCCAGCCGCCGGATTTTGATTCGGATGAATCAAATATAATTCACTAATTACAATTCTCTTAATCAGTCGAGGTTGACGCAAGCCGCTTGCCAATATCCTGACGCGGCTGTGGAACGCGGATCTTGCGATAAAGCAAAGCGCGCGCGGGGCTTGCTCTCCTGCCGCTCAGGCGCGCAGCATGGCCTCAGATCAACACGAGGGCTATCAATCCGTGAGCGAGCAGAATACGCGCGATCCATTGGTCGTCAGCCACGAGGCCCCGCTCGGCTGGCTCATCCTGAACCGCCCGGAGGTCAGAAACGCGCTCAACCTGAGGGCCTGGCAGCGAATCGCTGAGGGAGTCGCGGAACTCGAATCCGACCCCGACGTCCGCGTGATCGTGATGCGCGGCGCAACCGCCGAGGCGTTTATCGCCGGAGCCGATATCTCCGAATTTCCCAGCATCCGCTCCAACGCCGACCAGGCGCGCGCTTACCGTGAGGCGCCCAACCGCGCGGTCGGCGCGATGGTGAACTGCCGCAAGCCGCTCATCGCGATGATCTCCGGAGTATGTATCGGCGGCGGGCTCCAGGTCGCGCTCTCGTGCGACATCAGGATGGCCGCGCGCGGTACACGCTTGGGCGTTCCTGCGGCGCGGCTCGGCCTTGCCTACCCGCTCGAAGGAGTCGTGGCGCTAACCCAGGTGGTCGGGCCTGCCAACGCGCGGGACATCCTGCTTTCGGCGCGTCTTTTCGACGCGGACGAAGCGTACGCGATGGGCCTGGTGAATCGGGTCTTCGAGCGCGACGCGCTCGAAGCTGCGGTTCGCGAGTATGCGCTCAAGATGGCCTCGAACGCGCCGCTCACGATGGGCGCGGCGAAGGCCGCCGTGCGCGAGGCGCTCAAGGATCCCGGCGAGCGCGACATCAAGGGCGTGTCCGCGATGGTGGCGCGATGCTTTGATAGCGAGGATTACCGGGAAGGGGTACGAGCGTTTCTGGAGAAGCGCCAGCCAAAGTTCAGCGGGCGCTAGGGCCGTCTTCAGCGGCCGAGGCGCGCCAACCGCGCGGCTCTTGCCGCGTGCGATTCAGCAATGAAGCGATGCCTTCGACGGGGTCCGGGCGCGCTGCTTCGCTTTCGCGTTTCGCTTGATGACGCGCGGCGTTGCGGACTAGAAGCAAAGCCGGGAGATCCTTTTCATGCCGCGAATCATTGTCGAAAAAGACGTCGAAATCCCGATGCGCGACGGATGCGTGCTGCGCGCTGACCTTTATCGGCCCGACACGCCCGAACGCCTTCCGGTAATCATCAACCGCACGCCGTACAACAAGGCGGTCCCGATGGTCTTCGCACTCACGCTCGACGTGATGCGGATGGCGGGCGCGGGCTACAACGTGCTCGTGCAGGATTGCCGCGGGTGCTTCGCCTCGGGCGGCGTGTTCAACTGTTTCACCGACGAAGCGCGCGACGGCTACGACACGGTCGAATGGGCCGCGGCGCAGCCGTGGTCGGACGGCAACGTCGGGATGTACGGCGCGTCGTACATGGGCGCGACGCAGTGGCTTGCCGCGACGCTTCGCCCGCCGCATCTGAAGGCGATCGCGCCGACGATCACGGCGAGCGACTACCACGACGGATGGACGTATCAGGGCGGTGCGTTCGCGCTGTTCTTCAACGTGAGCTGGACGATGGGGTTCCTGGCGCCCGCGCGCCTTGTGCGCGAGCGCAACGAGCGGCCCGGCGACCAGGCGGTGCTCAAGGACCTCGGCGTCGTGATGTCGTCGATTGACACGATGCGCGAATCGATGAAGTTCCTGCCGCTTCGGGAATTTCCGATGTTCCGCACGGGCGCCCCGTACTTCTTCGATTGGCTTGCCCACCCCGCCTACGACGATTACTGGAAAAGCCTCTGTATCGAGGAAAACCACGCGAAGATAGACGTACCCGCGCTCAATATCGGCGGATGGTACGACATCTTTCAGGGCGGCACGATCCGGAATTATCTCGGGATGCGCTCGCGGGGCGCGAATGCGCCCGCGCGAAGCGGTCAGCGCCTGCTCCTCGGCCCGTGGCATCATGCGCTTCCACTCACGAACCTGGTCGGCAACGTCGACTTCGGGCTGGCGAGCAATCCGGTGTCGATCGACTTCGAAGGTATCCATATCAAATGGTTCGACCGCTGGCTCAAGGATAAACAGACCGAGCCGGAAGCGCCGGTCAGGCTCTTCGTGATGGGCGCCAATCAGTGGCGCGACGAGAAGGAATGGCCGCCCGCGGGCACCGAGTTCCGCCGCTTCTATCTGCATAGCCGCGGCCGCGCCAACAGCGCCGCGGGAGACGGCGCGCTTTCCGCCCAAGCGCCGGGAGACGAGCCGCCGGACGCCTACATTTACAATCCGCTCGATCCCACACCGACGATGGGCGGCGGGCTATGCTGTTACGCGGGCGCGCTTCAGGGCGGAGCCTGGGATCAGCGCGAAGTCGAGCGCCGCGCCGACGTGCTGGTCTATTCGACCGAGCCGCTCGCCGAAGACGTGGAAGTGACCGGCCCGATAACGCTCACGCTCTACGCGGCGTCATCCGCGCCCGACACCGATTTCACCGCGAAGCTGGTTGACGTCAGCCCGTGCGGCTTCGTCCGCAACCTGACCGACGGCATAATCCGCGCGCGATTTCGCGAATCGTACTTGCACGAGAAGCTGCTCACGCCGGGCGAGGTCGCCTGCTTCACGCTCGATCTCTGGGCGACCGCGAACGTTTTCAAGGCGGGCCATCGGATACGCCTCGAAGTGAGTTCGAGCAACTTTCCGCGCTTCGACCGCAACCCGAACACCGGTCGTCCGCTGTTCACCGACGCCGAGGTGCGTCCCGCGATGCAGACGGTGATGCATAGCCGCGGCTATCCGTCGCATCTGATGCTGCCGATCGTGCCGGCGCGCCGGAGCTGAGACCACGGATGCGCGGGCATCGGCGCGACGGAAATCCGCGGGTTGGCGCTCCTCTCGCGCGCGGACTAGGCTGGGAGCGCGTGGCCGCCCGATTCTGCCGCGCTGGCGGCTCGTTTCTTTGCGATGACGGACAAGCAGGAAATCCTCGACGCGAATCGCGCTTTCTATGACGCCTTCGAGAGCCTCGATATCGAGCGGATGGAGAAAGTCTGGCTCTCCGAGCCGCGCATCGTGTGCATCCATCCCGGATGGCGCAGGCTCGCGGGATGGGGCCCGATAATGACCAGTTGGGAACGCATCTTCGAAAACGTTTTCGAGATGAAGTTCGAACTCGGCCCCGCTGACGTGTTTATCGCCAAGGAACTGGCCGTGGTGGTGGTCGAGGAAAACCTCACCCAGTCCGGATACGACGGCAAAATCACCACCCTGGTGCTGGCCACCAACGTGTTCGAGCGCGTGGGCGGAAAGTGGTTGATGGTGCTCCATCACGGTTCGCCCGTGATAGCGCCCGGTGGCTCGGAACCGCAGCTTCAATAGTCAGGGCGTGAGCTCAAGAGAGCGCACAACGATGCTCAAACGGGTGGACAGGGTTCAAATAGCGGTCAGCGAGCGCGACGCCGCCGAACGGGCCTGTGCGGAAATCTTCGGCGCGGAGGTGCTGCGCCGCGACGAGGTTGCGACGCTTGGCGCGTCGCGCACCACGATGCAGGCGGGGACGAGCCTGTTCGAAATTCTCGTGCCCGAAGGCCCGGGCGCGGTCGAGGACTTCGTGAACAAGTGGGGCAGCGGTCTTTTCGGGGCCGGTTTTTCGGTGGCTGACCTCGACCAGGCCGCGGCATATCTCGGCGAAATCGGAATCGCCTTCAAGCGCGCGGCTGGCCAACTCTTTCTCGATCCAGAGACGACCTTCGGGCTCAACGCCGTAATCAGCGTGAATCACGAGCGCGCGCCGCTCGGCGCGATCCGATGGATCTATGAAGTGACCAACGTGGTCGGCGACTGGCGCGCCGCGGCCGATCGCTACGCCCAAATCTTCGCGCTCGATTCATCGAAGTTCTGTCCGATAACCAGCAAGGATTTCGGCTACACGGGTACGCTTACGCTTTTCGATTCCCCGGCGCGGCTGGACCGGATCGAGATCGCCGAGATTACCGACGACGGACAAGCGATGGGCCGCTTTCACAAAAAGCGCGGCGACTCGCTCTACATGTTCTTCGTCGAGACCGACGACGTGCAGGCGCTAGCAGCGCGGCTGGACGCGCGCGGCGCGCGATACGCCGCGTGGCGCCGCGACGAAGCGGGCCTTGCCGAAATTTTCATCCATCCGAGCGCG
The DNA here is from genome assembly GCA_021786815.1 of Deltaproteobacteria bacterium. Taxonomy (GTDB): domain Bacteria; phylum Desulfobacterota; class Binatia; order Binatales; family Binataceae; genus DTIX01. The sequence continues at coordinate 1,032 of JAJYMR010000388.1, read as the reverse complement.
TTCCTCGGCGTGCTGGTCGGCGTGAGCCGCACCGAGCATGCGTGGCTATGGTCTGGCGACGCGGAACGCTCCCGCCGCGCCACCCAGCGCCTTATTGGGCGCAAATCGGGCTAATCGCAAGGGATTCGAAGCCAGCTGCGGCCGCAACGCGAGCGGCCGAATCCGTATCGCGGGGGGTGCGCGGACCATATATCTTCTTGCGCGAGACAGCGCCGCTTCAAAACCAGGCCTGTACGTATCAGATCAGCATGGAGGGAAATGTTGCCGCATGAGCACGATTGATGAAGCACTGAAAGCGAATCAGCACTACGCCGAGAACTTCAAGCTCGCGAATCTTCCGATACCGCCCGCGCGCAAGCTGGCCGTGGTTGCCTGCATGGACGCGCGGCTTACCGTCGAGGAATTCCTGGGACTCAAGACCGGCGACGCGCATATCATCCGCAACGCAGGCGGCGTCGTCACCGACGACGCGATACGCTCGCTCCTCATCTCGCATTACCTGCTCGGCACCAACGAGTTCATGATTGTGAACCATACGGACTGCGGGATGCTCAAGTTCAAGGACGAGGAGTTGCGCGACCGGCTCGAGCGCGAAAAGGGAACCGCGGTCGTCGGCCCCGATCATTTCTACTCGTTCGCCGACCTGCGCCAGAACGTCCGCCGTCAGATCCAGCGCGTGAAGGCGCATCCGTGGGTGCCGAAGGAAATCACGGTGCGCGGATTCGTCTTCGACGTGAAGACCGGCAAGCTGGAAGAAGTGAAAGCGTAGGATCGGCGCGCCACGTCGGCTCGAAAGAAACGGGGCGGATGGGGGTTCCCATTCGCCCCGTGCGTCCAATTGATTCCGCCTTACTTCATCGGTTCGTCCGACATGAAGCGCTCGAGCACGTTCGCGGTTATCCGCGAGACGTTATTCTCGTAACCGTTGTGCGAGAGGCTTCCGCACCATGAGATCGAACCGGTCGAGAACACCGCGCCTCCGCCCGGCGTCGTGAAATAGACCATGTCCGCGCGCACCGCAGGGTCCTGCGT